>NZ_RZPI01000815.1:0-2263 GCF_003998715.1 Mesorhizobium sp. M7A.F.Ca.CA.002.15.2.1 | reverse complement strand
CCTCGATGCCGCCGATGCCGGAGCCGATCAGGACGCCGGTGGCGCATTGCTCTTCATGCGTCTTGGGTTCCCAGCCGGAATCCTTCAGCGCCTCGTCGGCGGCGGCAATCCCGTACAGGATGAAGTCGCCGATCTTGCGCAATTCCTTCGGCTCGAGCACGGCCTCGGGATTGAAGGTGGCATTGCTGCCGTCACCACGCGGAATGACGTGGGCGATCTTGCAAGCAAGGTCCTCCACCTCGAACTCGGTGATGCGCTTGGCAGCGCTGCGGCCGGTCAGAAGCTCCTTCCAGCTGTGCTCGAAGCCCATGCCGAACGGCGACAGCAAGCCAAGGCCCGTGACGACGACACGCCTCATCGCAGGTCCTCCCCGGTGATGACTGCAGAAAGCGTCAGGCCGAAGCCTTGTCGATGTACTTCACGGCATCGCCGACGGTCAGGATGGTCTCGGCCGCGTCGTCGGGGATCTCGACGCCGAATTCTTCTTCGAACGCCATGACGAGTTCGACCGTGTCGAGGCTGTCGGCGCCCAGATCATCGATGAAGCTCGCCTGCTCCGTCACTTTGTCGGCATCGACGCCAAGGTGCTCGATGACGATCTTCTTGACGCGCTCTGCGGTGTCACTCATTTGGGCATCCTCGTCTTTTGTTTGTCTGTCTTCGTTAGCGGGCAGAATGCCGCTAATCAAGCTGAAAGATGGTCCTGCCGGAAACGCAACGACTACGGACCGATTTTTGCCCGAACCGCCGGGTTGCGGGCCGCATTACACGAAAAATAGCTGAGGTCCAAGCCGAAATGGTCTCTTTACACAACCCGCCGGCGTTGCTGCAGAACCTCGTTCAAATCATAGCCATGCCGCCATTTACGTGGATGGTCTGGCCGGTGACGTAGGCGGCTTCGTTGGAGGCGAGATAAGCGACGGCGGACGCGACTTCGACGCTGGTGCCCATGCGCCGCGTCGGGATCGCCGCCATGATCGCCTCTTTCTGCTTGTCGTTGAGCTTGTCGGTCATTGCCGATTCGATGAAGCCTGGTGCAACACAGTTAACTGTGATGTTGCGGGTGGCGATCTCCTGCGCCAGCGACTTGGAGAAGCCGATCATGCCGGCCTTGGAGGCGCAGTAATTGGTCTGGCCGGGATTGCCGGTCACGCCGACCACCGAGGTGATGTTGATGATGCGGCCATGGCGGCGGCGCATCATCGGATGGGTGAGTTCGCGGGTGAGCCGGAAAACGGCGGTCAGATTGACCTCGATCACGCTGTCCCAATCGGCATCCGACATGCGCACGAACAGCCCGTCCTTGGTGATGCCGGCGTTGTTGACCAGGATGTCGACGCCTTCGAGATCGGCCTCGGCTTTCTGGCCGAGCGCCTTGACCTCGTCACGGTTGGACAAATTGGCCGGGAACAGCTTGACCCGGTCGCCAAGCTCGCTAGCCAGCGCCTCCAGTTTCTCGACGCGGGTGCCATGCAGGCCGACGATCGCGCCTTGCGCATGCAGCATCCGGGCGATCGCCTCGCCGATGCCTCCCGATGCGCCGGTGACGAGCGCCTTGCGGCCAGTCAATTCGAACATTTTTGTCTCCTGATTGAGAAGAGAACACCCCTTTGCAGGGAATGGGATCAAATAGGGCTTTATGCAAGCGCTGCTAGCGTTGCCTCGACCTCAGCCGCCGAGCCGACCGACGCAGTGGCGATGTCGCGGTTGATGCGCCGCGCCAATCCCGAAAGCACCTTGCCGGCGCCAATCTCGTAAAGCGTGGTGACGCCATTTGCGCCGAACCACTCCACGGTCTCGCGCCAGCGTACGCGGCCGGTTATCTGCTCGACCAGGCGGCGGGCGATCTCGTCCGGATCGCTGGTCGGGCTGACCGTGACATTGGAGAGGACGGGAACGACCGGCGCATTCTTTGTCACACCGGCGAGTGCGTCGCGCATAACGTTCGCGGCCGGCGCCATCAGCGCCGAATGGAAGGGCGCGGACACCTGCAGCATCAGTGCGCGCTTGGCGCCTTTCTCAGTGCACAGTTTCGCCGCCAGTTCGACCGCGGCCCTGGCGCCGGAAATGACCAGTTGGCCGCCGCCATTGTCGTTGGCGATCTGGCAGACGGAGCCTTTGGCGGCTTCCGCGCAAGCGGCTTCGACATCGGCCTGTTCCAATCCGATGATCGCCGCCATGGCGCCCTCGCCGGCCGGCACCGCCGCCTGCATGGCATTGCCGCGGATGCGCAGCAGCCTGGCGGCATCGGCAACCGAAACGA
>NZ_RZPI01000814.1:0-2273 GCF_003998715.1 Mesorhizobium sp. M7A.F.Ca.CA.002.15.2.1 | reverse complement strand
CGGCGAACACCGTGCGATGGACCCTGTCGCGTGCGCCAAAGCCGGCAAAGAATTCCTCCGCCAGCCGTTTCACCACTTCCCATTGGTCCGGACTGGTGTCCTGCGCCTCGTCGAGCAGGATGTGGTCGATGCCCTGGTCGAGCTTGTACTGCACCCAGGGGCCGGCGTCCGGCCGCGCCAGCAGGTTGACGGTGCGGGTGATCAGGTCGTTGAAATCGAGGAAGCCGCGGCTGCGCTTGAGCATTTCGTAGCGGGCGATCAGCCAGTCGGCGATGGTCAGCGCGGCAGCCGTGCCTTCAAGCATCCGGAACAGGGCCAGCCGATCGGTGGTTTCGACTATGGCGTTGGCGGCCGAGAGATAACGCTCCGCCAGATCCGGCAACCGGTCGACCAGGGCCTTCTTGAAGGCCTTTGCCGGGTCGTAAGCGTCGCCATCGGTCTTGAGGAAGGCTCGCGCGAGCAGTTGCAGGCGGCGAATGGGATCGCCCTCGGCAAAAGCCTGCCGCGCATAGGGCAGGATGTTGTTCAGTACCGATCTGGCGTCGGTGGCCTCGGCGGCGTGGGCGAAGCCGGCAAAATAGTCGGGCAGGAAGCCCGGCAACGGCCATACCGAAGCGGCTATGCCCTCGGCCGTCTGGCCTGGATGGAAATGGAATTCGTCGAACAGGGCCTGGAAATGCGTGCCATCGCGCCCGACCGCCTCGATGAAATGGCGCAAGCCGTCGCGCTTGCGCACAATCTCACCCAGCAAGGCGTCGAGCCCGGCTTCGCCGCCCCGATCGAGAATGGAGGCAAAAGCCTCGGCCAGATCCCTGTCACCGGCGGACGTGCCCGAAATCATCTCGCGGCGCGCCGCGGCAAACAGCGATGCCTCCATCTGGCCGTCGAGCATCTCGAAATGGGCCGGGATGTTGGCCTCCAGCGGGAACTGGTGCAGCACCGATTCGCAGAAGGCGTGAATGGTCTGGATCTTCAGCCCGCCGGGCGTTTCCAGCGCCTCGGCGAACAGGCGCCGCGCCCGGCGCATGGTCTCGAGATCGGGCCGGCGCCCCTCCAGCGCCTCGACCTTTGCCGCCAGATCCACGTCACCAAGCGTCGTCCACTCCGACAGTGTCGAAAAGACCCGGTTCGACATGTTGGCGGCGGCGGCGCGCGTATAGGTCAGGCACAGGATCTTCGACGGATCGGTGCCGCGCAGCAGCAGCCGGATTACGCGCTGCGCCAGCACATGGGTCTTGCCGGAGCCGGCATTGGCCGACACCCAGGCGGAATTGCCGGGGTCGGCGGCGCGGGCCTGGCTGGTCGCGGTGTCGCTGGGAATGGGATAGGCCTTCTTCATGCCTCCCCTCCCTCGTCGCCGGCATCGCCGCCTGCCGACCATTCGAGCACGCGGGCAAGATGGTCGTAGTCGCCATCCGTCTCGCCTTCGCGGAACGGCAGCGCGCGCGACAGATACCCGGTCGCAGGGTCCGCATAGTGGATCAATAGCTTTTCCAGCCGTGCCCAGGCCTCTTCGGCAAGATCGGTCGCGGTCCGCGGCTGGCGGTTGTGTTCGAGGATGGATTCCTCGAACACCTCGCCATTCGGCTTCAGCCTGATGAAAGCCAGTTGAGAGGGCTCACGCACGCCCAAATCCTTGAAGGCGCCGCGCCTGAGCAGCGCGCCCTCGAGCGCCAGTTGCGGCGCAAGCAGTGTGTGCGCCTGCGCCTTGGACGGCGAGGAGCCGGTCTTGTAGTCCAGTATGTCGGCCATGCCGCCGGCCAGAAGGTCGACGCGGTCGGCGTAGCCGGACAGCGTCACGCCGGACTGGCCGACAACGGTCTTTCCGGCGCGCTCCTCGGCATGGCGCCTTGTCACAGCATCAGCGCGCGTGCGCTCCCACTCGATGATGTTGGCGGCGAGTTTCTCGAAGCGCGGCCACCACACCGCCTCGACGTCGGCCGGAAGGGCGGCTTCGGCAAAGCAGGCGCGGCCGGCGGCGATGAGGCCGGCAAGCGCATCGGGAGCGCGCGGATCGGCGACGCTGCCTGAGAACAGGTGCAGGATGGCGTGAAACAGCGTGCCGCGCTCGGCCGCACCAGGGTCGCGAATAACCGGATCGAGCGGCATCAGGCCGAGGATGCGTCTTGCATAGACGGCGTAGGGGTCACGGCGCAGGGTCTCGATCTCGGTGACCGAGAAATGCGTCGGGCGCACCGACAGCGGCTGCTGACCTTCATCGGCAGCGACCAGGCAGCGGAGCTGCGCCGGCGTGGCGACGAGCTGCTCGCCTG
>NZ_RZPI01000813.1:0-2277 GCF_003998715.1 Mesorhizobium sp. M7A.F.Ca.CA.002.15.2.1 | reverse complement strand
GTTCCAGCCTGACCGCGGCAAGTGCCGCACGCAGCGTCTCCCGGTCCTGGACCAGACTTGTCTCGCGCTGCTGCAGCGCTTCGAAAGCGCCGTCACGCTCGCGCAGCTTTCGCGTCGCGTCGTGCAGCTTTTCCGACAGAGCCCTCTGTTCGGCGGCCAGGGCGGCATTGGCAACCTCCAGCTCGTTGGCGCGCAGGATGTCGCTGTGCAGGATGTTGAGGAATTCGCGCGTCAGATGGTGTGAGGTACCGATCTCCGACAGCTTGTCGTTGATCTCCTCCAGATAGTCCCTGGCGTCGTGGAAGAGTCCCTCGAAGGCGCTCAATGCAGCCAGCCGGGTCTGTGTATGGGCGGTCAGTCTTGGCGCGGTTTCGGAACTGTCCGCAGCGCCCGCATTCTCGGCATTCCCGGCATTGTCGTCATTTGCCGCATCGGCCTGGGGTGGCCCGTCATCGGGTGCCGCCTGGGCATCCGGCACATCGTCGCTCTCTGGCGGCGCCAGGTCGTCGGCGTCGAGACTTGCATCCAGCGCGTCCGCCAAATCGATCTGCAGGTCCTGGATCGCTTTATCCACGTCTTCAGCACGCTTGATCAGGCCTCTGAAGTTCATCGCCAAACTCCCCTTACGCATACCTCGCTTAGAACTTAACAAATTGCTAATATATCCTTACATCCGCTGCTTGCGCAGGGGAAGCCCCGTCGGCACAAAGGTAAATTTGGGACATTTTAGGGGTTTGGACGGCGCGAGCGATGCGGTGCGAGGGTGCGAAGCCGGTTCTGCCGGCGGGACAGCGCCCCCTCTGTCCTGCCGGACATCTCCCCCACACGGGGGGAGATTGGAGGTCATGCGGGCTTTCGCCAATCGCCAACGTTGCAAGAAGAACTGAAGCGCAGAAATTGCCAATCTCCCCACTTGTGGGGGAGATGTCCGGCAGGACAGAGGGGGGCGCGAAGGATCGCGGCTCCCTAAGTTGCCCTCACCCCGCCATGGCCAGCGGCACGGCGCTCTTGTTGGGGATCTGGATGTCGATTTCCAGCGTCGACATGGTCTCGCCGCGGTCCATCGAGACCTGCAGATAGTCCTGGTCGATCTGCACATGCTTGGCGATGACGGCCATGATCTCCTCGCGCAGGATGGAGACGAGGTCGGGCTGGCTGCGGTTGCGGCGCTCATAGGCGAGCAGCACTTGCAGCCGCTCGCGCGCCACCGGGGCGCTGGAGCGCCGCTTGAAGATGTCGAGCAGGTTCATGCCGCCCTCCTTCCCAAAAGACGATCGAGGAAGCCCTTGCGCTCGAAGGGCACGATGACGGGCAATTCCTCGCCCTCCAGCCGCCTGGCGGCGTCGATATAGGCCTTGGCAGCGGAATTGAGCGGCTCCGACAGCGTCACCGGCGAACCGAGGTTGGAGGCGCGCAGCACGTCCTGGCTTTCCGGAATGATGCCGAGCAGCGGCACCGACAGGATTTCCAGCACGTCGTCGATGGACAGCATCTCGCCGCGCGAGGCGCGCGCCGCATCGTAGCGCGTCACCAGCACATGCTTGGCGATCTGCTCGCCCTGCTCGGCCCGCAAGGTGCGGGCATCGAGCAGGCCGATGATGCGATCGGAATCGCGCACCGACGACACTTCCGGATTGGTGACGATGACCGCCTCGTCGGCAAAGCGCATGGCGAGCTGCGCGCCGCGCTCGATGCCGGCCGGGCTGTCGCAGAAGACGTAGTCGAACACCGAGCGCAGCTTGTCGATGACTTCGCCGACGCCTTCCTCGGTCAGCGCATCCTTGTCGCGCGTCTGCGAGGCCGGCAGCAGGAACAGCGTCTCGACCCGCTTGTCGCGGATCAGCGCCTGCGAGAGCTTCGCCTGGCCCTGGATGACGTTGACGAGGTCGAACACCACGCGCCGTTCGGCGCCCATGATCAGGTCGAGGTTGCGCAGGCCGACGTCGAAGTCGACGAGCGCCACCTTCTTGCCGGTCTTGGCCACGGCCGCCCCGAGGGCCGCCGTCGAGGTCGTCTTGCCGACGCCCCCCTTGCCCGAGGTGACCACCACTACCTTGCCCATTGAAAAGCCTCCGTTGTTGTTGTTCTTGGTCGGGCGGCCCTCGGCCGCCCCAATATCGAAACGAATGTCAGCTCAGCGTCGAAACCCGCAAGGCGTCGCCGTCGAGAAACGCCTGCACCGGCTTGCCGCGCGAAACGCCTTCCATCTCCTCGGCGGTGACGTACCAGCCGTCGACCGCCAGCAGCTCCGCCTCGTTTTTGCGGCAGAAGATGCGC
>NZ_RZPI01000812.1:0-2283 GCF_003998715.1 Mesorhizobium sp. M7A.F.Ca.CA.002.15.2.1 | reverse complement strand
GTGATGAGAGAGCCTGCGGTCACGTCAGCCGGGATCTTGCGTGCCGAAAGCCGTACCCGTTCCGGCGCATAGCGCAGTTTCGGTCTTGCGGTCGATGTTACGTCGATGGTCAGCCGGATACGGCCAGTTTCCATACGGTCGAGCGAGACGACGCGGCCGGTCACCTGCGTCGAGATTTCCGAGCCCAACATTTGTGTGCCCGCACGCCACGTCTCGACCTTGGCAGCAAGCAGCCCTAGGGCGCACAAAAGTGCCGCCATGAAACACAGATGGGTCTTTGGCCATGAGCGCGAGACCAGCGCACAGATCCCCGTCAGGATGACAACCGCGACAGGTCTCGCAAAGTCGGGTTCAGCCGTCAGCGAAAAATAGCCGATCGCTCCGATCGCAAGGCAGACCGGTACCAGCAGGAAGGCCACGCCCCGGTCGAGTTCCAGGCTCGCCGCCATGTTCACGCTGTGGCGCAGGCGTGGCAGTGATATCAGGCCGATCTGCCGGCGCACGCGCACGATCCTGCCGGTTCCGGCAACAGGAACAGAGGCGGCGATACCCGTTTGCAAGGGCAGCTTGCCGGAATCCGGCACGAGGGGCGACGGCGGCGGCAATGAGGCTGGCAGAGGCGCAAACAGGGACCGTTCGCTGACGCCAATGGCAGCGTCCTCGCCCTGATCCGAGCCCCAGCCTCGTCCAGCCATCGGGTCTGCCCCTTGCGCCCTCGACACCCTATGCTACATGAACGCGCAAAGCGCGAAAGTCCGCGCGACCGCACCCCGCTTCAGATGGTTTCCGAGAGTTCCATGTCCGACAAGGTCGTCACCCGTTTTGCCCCCTCGCCCACCGGCTATTTGCACATAGGCGGCGCGCGCACGGCGCTGTTCAACTGGCTGTATGCAAAGCACACCGGCGGCACGATGCTGCTGCGCATCGAGGACACCGATCGCGAACGCTCCAATGAAGCCGCGACGGCTGCCATCCTCGACGGGCTTTCCTGGCTTGGCCTGAGCTGGGACGGCGAGCCGGTGTCGCAGTTCGAGCGTGCGCCCCGCCACCGCGAGGTGGCCGAGGAGCTCGTGCGCATCGGCAAGGCCTATTATTGCTACGCCACGCCAGCCGAACTGGAGGCCATGCGCGAGGCCGCCAGAGCCAAGGGGCTGCCACCCCGCTACGATGGCCGCTGGCGCGACCGCGACCCCTCAGAGGCACCCGCAGGTGCCAAGGGCGCCATCCGCATCAAGGCGCCGACCGAAGGCGAGACCGTCGTCCATGACCGGGTCCAGGGCGACGTGCGCTTTCCTAACAAGGATCTCGATGACTTCATCATCCTGCGTTCCGACGGCAATCCCACTTACATGCATGCCGTCGTCGTCGACGATCATGACATGGCCGTCACCCACATCATCCGCGGCGACGACCATCTGACCAACGCCGCCCGCCAGACCGTCATCTACAACGCCATGGGCTGGGACGTGCCGTCCATGTCGCATATCCCGCTGATCCACGGCGCCGATGGCGCCAAGCTATCGAAGCGGCACGGCGCGCTTGGCGTCGAGGCTTATCGCGCCATGGGCTACCTGCCGGAGGCGCTGCTCAACTACCTGGCGCGTCTCGGCTGGAGCCATGGCGACGACGAGATCATGTCGATCAAGGACATGATTTCCTGGTTCGACATCGGCGACGTCAACAAGGGCGCGGCGCGCTTCGACTTCGCCAAGCTGGAGGCAATCAACGGCGCACATATGCGTCGCATGAGCGATGCCGAACTGTTCGACATCTTCATCGCCACCCTGCCCTACCTCGAAGGTGGCCCGGCGATCGCCGCACGCCTGAACGACAGCACCAAGGCGCAGTTGCTGGCAGCGCTTCCGGGCCTGAAGGAGCGCGCCAAGACGCTGGTGGAGCTCGTCGACGGCGCGGCCTTCCTGTTTGCCACGCGACCGCTGCCGATCGACGACAAGGCGGCCCTTCTGCTCACCGACGATGCCCGCAAGATCCTGCGCAGTGCTCACGAAGCTTTGAACGGGCTTGCGGGTGACTGGACAGCCGTCTCGGCGGAGGCGGCGATCCGCGAGGTGGCGGCGGCCGGCAGCCACAAGCTCGGCGCGGTGGCCCAGCCTTTGCGCGCCGCTTTGACCGGCAAAAGCACCTCGCCGGGCGTGTTCGATGTGCTCGCCGTGCTCGGCCGCGAGGAAAGCCTGGCGCGCATCTCAGATCAAATCGATTAGGAGCAAACTGGCCCAAGAAGATTGGCATTGAAAGGCGGGTTTCGCAGTGCAACATTAGGCC
>NZ_RZPI01000811.1:0-2289 GCF_003998715.1 Mesorhizobium sp. M7A.F.Ca.CA.002.15.2.1 | reverse complement strand
GCCTATGACCGCTTCGGCCACGCCGCCTTCGAACAGGGCGGCATGAATGGCGGGGCCCAGGGCTTTGGCGCCGGCGGCTTCGCCGACATTTTCGAGGACATTTTCGGCGACATGATGGGCGGGCGCCAGCGCCGCTCGTCGGGCGGCCGCGAGCGCGGCGCCGACCTGCGCTACAACATGGAAATCACCCTGGAAGAGGCTTTTGCCGGCAAGACCGCACAGATCCGGGTGCCGGCGTCGATCTCGTGCTCTGAATGTTCGGGCAGCGGCGCCAAGCCCGGCACCCAGCCCGTCACCTGCTCGATGTGCAACGGCCACGGCAAGGTGCGCGCCACGCAAGGTTTCTTCTCGATCGAGCGGACCTGCCCGCAATGCCAGGGGCGCGGCCAGACGATCAAGGATCCGTGCCCGAAATGCGCCGGCCAGGGCCGCGTCACCGAGGAGCGTTCGCTGTCGGTCAACATCCCGGCCGGCATCGAGGACGGCACCCGCATCCGCCTTGCCAATGAGGGCGAAGCCGGCCTGCGCGGCGGGCCCTCGGGCGACCTCTATATTTTCCTGGCGGTCAAACCGCACGAGTTCTTCCAGCGCGACGGCGCCGATCTCTATTGCAAGGTGCCGATCTCGATGACGACGGCAGCCCTTGGCGGCTCCTTCGAGGTGACGACGCTGGACGGCACGCAGACCAAGGTCAAGGTGACCGAAGGCACACAGAACGGGCGCCAGTTCCGCCTCAAGGGCAAGGGCATGCCTGTGCTGCGCCAGCCCAATGTCGGCGACCTCTACATCCAGACCGCGGTCGAGACGCCGCAGAACCTGACCCGGCGCCAGCGCGAACTTCTGGAGGAGTTCGAACAGCTCTCCTCGCAGGACAATTCGCCTCAATCGAGCGGCTTTTTCGCCCGTATGAAGGATTTCTTCGAGTCTTTCGGCGAGCGTTGATGCACTTTGGCCCGCGTAAGCCGATTTGCCACGCGTAAATCCTTGAATCGCGTCACCCCTTGAGACGCGACGAAAATTATCTTATCCACGACATGCGTCCGGCCGCGCCTTGCCTAGCACCGCTCAGGTGCTAAGTAACTTTGCGGGGAGCGCTGAGGAGAGCTTGCATGACACGTGGCCCTGGACTGCGGAAGGCGCTTGTCGAAAAGTTCGACGACGAACTCAAATTCTTCAAGGGCTGGATCGACAAGCCGAAGACGGTTGGCTCGATCGTGCCGACCAGTTCGATCACCGCGCGCAAGATGGCCTCGATCGTCAATCCTAAATCCGGCCTGCCAGTGCTCGAGGTCGGTCCCGGTACCGGCGTCATCACCCGCGCCATCCTCGCCCAGGGCGTACGCCCCGAAAACCTCTACGCTGTCGAATATTCCACGGATTTCGTTCGTCACCTGCGGCGGCTCTATCCCGGCGTCAACGTCATCGAGGGCGACGCCTTCAACCTCAACGCCACGCTTGGCGACAAGAGCGGGATGATCTTCGATTCCGTCGTTTCGGGCGTGCCGCTGCTCAACTTTCCGGTCGCCCAGCGCATCGCCTATATCGAGAGCCTGCTCGACCGCATCCCGGCCGGACGGCCGATCGTGCAGTTGACCTATGGCCCGATGTCGCCGATCCCACCCGGCCGCGGCAATTATACGGTCAAACATTTCGATTTCATCCTCCGCAACATTCCGCCGACGCAGCTGTGGATCTATCGCCGCGAAGCGCACTAGTGAGAAGGGAATAAGGCAATAGGGGAGTAAGGGAGTAGGGATGAAGGGTTCCATTTCCAGGCTATTTTCTACTCCCATATTCCCTACTGCCCTATTCCCCTATCCTATCCAGCCGTTGATTTGAGCCGTCCTTGGCTGTACCTGTCCGGGAACAAGGGTGGCCAATGGCAGTGATCCCGAAAATCCTCGTCTTCGCCGGCTCGGTGCGCAGCGGCGCCTATAGCGGCAGGGCCGCCGACGTGGCGCAAAAGGAACTCGCCATGCAAGGTGCCGAGGTGACCCGCATCTCGCTCGCCGAATACCCCCTGCCGATCATGGACGAAGACCTGGAAAAGGAAAAAGGCGTTCCCGAAAACGCCCAGAAACTCGGCCGTCTCATCATGGCCCATGACGGGCTGCTGATCGCCACGCCCGAATATAACGGCTCCATTCCGCCGCTGCTCAAGAACACGATCGACTGGGTGAGCCGGGTGCGCAGGGATGGTGGCCGGCCAGTCAGGCCGCTGGCCGGCAAGGTCGTTGGCCTTTGCTCGTCCTCCAACGGGCACTTTGCCGGTATCCGCTGCATCAACCA
>NZ_RZPI01000810.1:0-2290 GCF_003998715.1 Mesorhizobium sp. M7A.F.Ca.CA.002.15.2.1 | reverse complement strand
GCCGAGACACACCAGACGCTGGTGCTGAACGGCTTGCGGTCGCGCGTTGCGCTGCAGGTCGATGGTGGCTTGCGCACAGGGCGCGACGTCATCATCGGCGCGCTGCTCGGCGCCGACGAGTTCGGCTTCTCGACCGCACCGCTGATCGCGGCCGGCTGCATCATGATGCGCAAATGCCATCTCAACACCTGTCCGGTCGGCGTCGCGACGCAGGATCCGGTGCTGCGCAAGCGCTTCAAGGGCACGCCCGAGCATGTCATCAACTTCTTCTTCTACGTCGCGGAAGAGGTGAGGGAGCTGCTCGCCGAGATGGGCTACACCCATATCGACCAGATCATCGGCGACACCGATCTTCTGGAAAAGCGCGACCTGATCGTGCACTGGAAGGCGCGCGGGCTCGATTTCTCGAAGATGTTCTTCAAGCCGGATGCGCCGCATGAAGCGGTGCACTGGACCGAGCGGCAGAAGCACCCGATCGACGACGTGCTCGACCGCAAGCTGATCGAACTGGCCAAGCCGGCGCTCGAGAGCAAGCTGCCGGTCAAGATCGAGGTCGATATCCGCAATGTCGACCGCTCCGCGGGCGCCATGCTGTCGGGCGAAGTGGCCAAGCGCTTCAAGCACAAGGGCCTGCGCGAGGATACGATATCGGTGAAGCTGACCGGCACTGCCGGCCAGTCCTTTGGCGCCTTCCTGGCGCGCGGCATCTCGTTCGAGCTTGTCGGCGCCGGCAACGACTATGTCGGCAAGGGCCTGTCGGGCGGCCGCATCGTCATTCGGCCGCCGGAAGAGGCCAAGATCGTCGCGGCTGAATCCATCATCGTCGGCAACACGGTGCTCTATGGCGCAACCGAGGGCGAAGCCTATTTCGCCGGCGTCGCCGGCGAGCGTTTCGCCGTGCGCAATTCGGGCGTCGCCGCCGTCGTCGAAGGCGTCGGCGATCATGGCTGCGAGTACATGACTGGCGGCATCGTCGTCGTCATCGGCAAGACCGGCCGCAACTTCGCCGCCGGCATGTCTGGCGGCGTCGCCTACGTGCTCGACGAGGCGGGCGATTTCGCCGAGCGCTGCAACATGGCGATGGTCGAGCTGGAGCCGGTTCCGGAAGAAGACGATCTGATGGAAAGGCTGCTGCACCATGGCGGCGACCTCGACCACAAGGGCCGCGTCGACGTCTCCGGCGACATGACCAGCCATGACGAGGAGCGGCTCTACCAGCTGATCTCGAACCATGTGCACTACACCGGGTCGGTACGTGGTCGCGAGATTCTCGACGACTGGGCGACGTTCCGGCCGAAGTTCCGCAAGATCATGCCGGTCGAATACCGCCGCGCCCTGATCGAGATGGAACGCATGCGCATGGGCGTTGCGGCGGAATAGGCTTTGCAATGGCCGGGGAGCCCAGGCTTCCCGGCCCATCTTCATCGACAGTTTGACCTCCGGCGCAAGGTTGCCATGGCTGCCTCAAGGGGTTAACGGGTGCGGCGAAAACCGCACCATCTGGACAGCAGGAACTGGACTATGGGCAAGGTAACAGGCTTTCTCGAAATCGACCGGCAGGTGCACAAGTACCAGCCGGCCTCCGACCGCATCCGGCATTTCCGCGAGTTCACGCTGCCGATGTCTGACAAGGAGGTCGAGAAACAGGCCGCGCGCTGCATGGATTGCGGCATTCCGTTCTGCCACGGGCCGACCGGCTGCCCGATCCACAACCAGATTCCAGACTGGAACGACCTCGTCTACAATGGCGACTGGGACAACGCGATCCGCAACCTGCATTCGACCAACAATTTCCCGGAGTTCACCGGCCGCATCTGCCCGGCGCCCTGCGAGGAAGCCTGCACGCTGAACCTCGAGGACATTCCCGTCGCCATCAAGACGGTCGAGCAGGCGATCGCCGACAAGGCCTATGAAACCGGCCATATCAGGCCCTATCCGCCGGAGAAGAAGACCGGCAAGCGGGTCGCCGTCATCGGCTCCGGCCCGGCCGGCATGGCGGCTGCCCAGCAGCTTGGCCGCGCCGGTCACGACGTCCATGTCTACGAGCGCGAAAGCCGGCCCGGCGGGCTGATGCGCTACGGTATTCCCGACTTCAAGATCGAGAAGCACTATATCGACCGGCGCATCGAGCAGATGCAGGGCGAGGGCGTGACCTTCCATTGCGGCGTCAATGTCGGGGTCGACAAGCCGGTCGCCGAACTGCTCGCCGAACATGATGCCGTGCTCTATTGCGGCGGTTCCGAAACGCCGCAATAGAGCACGGCATCATGTTCGGCGAGCAGTTCGGCGA
>NZ_RZPI01000080.1:0-12325 GCF_003998715.1 Mesorhizobium sp. M7A.F.Ca.CA.002.15.2.1 | reverse complement strand
GATGATGCCTTCGCTGCCGCCGAGCCGATCCTGAAGCCGATGGCCGGCCGCATCGTCCATTGCGGCGGCGACGGCGCCGGCCAGGCAGCAAAGATCTGCAACAACATGATCCTCGGCATTTCGATGATCGGTGTCGCCGAAGCCTTCGTCCTGGCCGAAAAGCTCGGCCTGTCGCATCAGGCGCTGTTCGACGTCGCCTCGACCTCGTCGGGCCAATGCTGGTCCTTGACCACCTACTGCCCGGTGCCCGGCCCGGTGCCGACTTCGCCCGCAAACAGGGACTACAACCCAGGATTTGCAGCCGCCTTGATGCTGAAAGACCTGAAATTGTCCCAGGAAGCCGCGCAAGGTGCGGGTGCTGTAACGCCGCTCGGTGCCGAAGCGGCTCAGCTTTATGCCTTGTTCAACGCCCAGGGACATGGCGGCGTCGATTTCTCCGGCATAATTAATTTTCTCAGGGGTAACCCGGCGTAACCCACGGATTTGGCGGATTTTTCCGGTTTCCTTCGGTGGAAAAAATGAAAATTTAGATTTGCTTAAGCTCTCGATAACTCCGCGGTAACGATGTCCCTATAAAACGGACTGTGAGGCGGACATCTCATCCGTCCGGCGCTCCGGATCAGGTCTCGCGTACCGGAGCCCGTAAGTTTCGACAAGTGCCATAAGTTTCGCAAAGTGTTTGCGTAGCGAAGCGCCATGCGTATCTGGCAAAACCGCGTTCCCGATGGAGCGCGGTTTTTGCGTTTTACCCTGCAGCACGGTTGAGACATCGATGAACCGGAAACTGTACTCCGGGATACCTCACATGCGCCCGCGGGCGCCTTCCGGATCATAGGGCGAGTCGGCGATCACCTTTGCCGCGCGGCGCTCGCCGAGGATCGAAACCTGGAGCTCGGTACCGGGCGACACAAGTTCCAGGGGCAGCAGCGCAAGTGCTATGTCGTGACCAAAAGTGTAGGAATAGCCCGCCGAGGTGATGTGGCCGACGAGCTCGCCTTCGCGGTAAACGCCCTCGAAGGCGAATGCGCTCGCACCATCCGTGTCGATCGACAGTGTGGCGATCCGGCGTGTAACCTGCTGCTGTTTCGCGACCAGTGCCGCCCGGCCGATGAAGTCCCTGTTGTCGAGGCTGATGAAGCGCTCGAGGCCGCTTTCCCAGGCGGACAATTCGGGGTTCATATCGCGGTACATGGCCCGGTAGGATTTATCGAGACGAAGCGATTCCAGCGCTTGAAGTCCGACCAGCCTCAGCCCGTGTGCCTCTCCCGATGCCAGAAGCGCATCCAGCAAATGCCGCTGGTAGCAGAGTGGATGATAGAGCTCCCATCCCAGCTCACCCGAATAGTTGACACGCAGCAGCCGTACGTCGCTGGCCATGCCGACGGTGCTGGACTGTACGCTGAACCATGGGAAGGCCTCGTTGGAGAGGTCGATCTCCGTCAGCGGCTGCAGTATGTCGCGCGCCTTCGGCCCAACCACCGTGAAGCTGCCGCGATCCTCCGTGACGTTGCGCAGATGCACGCTGCCGTCCTTCGGCAACAGCCGGCCGAGATCGTCAAGGTTCCAGCGTTCGGCGCGCGGCGTCGATATGAGATAGAACAGGTCGCTCTGCAGCCGCGCCACCACATACTCGGCCTGCACGCCGCCGGTCGGCGTCAGGTGATGGGCAAGAGCGACACGACCGGGACGCGGCAGTCTGTTGGCCAGGATTCCGTCGAGCCAGCCCTCGGCGCCCGGCCCGCCGACCTCGAACTTGGTCATTGGTGTCATCTCGACCAGACCGCCGGCGTGGCGGACAGCCTGGACCTCTGCGGCGACGTGGTTCCCCTTGGGGGTCCAGCGCCAGCTGTAGACATTGCGCGCCTCGACACCCGCGGGCGCAAACCAGCTCGGCATCTCCCAGCCGTTCAACACGTCCCATACCGCGCCAAGCTGACTTAGGCGGTCATAGGACGGGGCCGTTTTCTGCGGTCGCGCCGCCGGCATGTCCTGGCCCGGATAGTGCTGTACGGCGTGGGTGCCCCAGGCTTCCCGGACCTTGGCCCGGGTCCAGTTCTTGTTGGCGTATCGGCCGAACCTGCGGGGATCCAGCTCCGCCGTGTCGATGCTGTTGCCACCCTCCACGATCCGTTCGGAGAGGTAATAGCCAATCGCACCGCCCCAAAGGATGCCCCCCGGCACCCCTTCGGCGAGCCAGACATTCTCCAGGCCCCACGCCTGCCCCATCAGCGGCAGCTCATCGGCCGTCATCTGGAAAGGTCCTCGCACATTGCGCTTGATGCCGGCGCGCCCGAGCGCGGGAACCAGTTCGGTGGCGCGCTCCCAGTTCCAGGAAACGGCATCGAAATCTTCATCGAGCAGATCGGCGCCGAACCATTCCGGGACACCGTTTTCGGCGAACAGCTTGAGCTGCTCGGTACGCTCATAGGGACCGAACATCAGCCCGTCTCCCTCTTCGCGCAGATAGCCCTCGTAACCCTCGTCCCTGAGGATCGGCATCTCCGGAAGACCAAGCCGTTTGCGTTCCACGATTTCGGGAACCGCCTCGGTGATCCAGTACTGGTGCAGGATCGGGATCGCGGGAATGTCCAGGCCCAGCATGGCGCCTGTCTGGCGTGCGTAATTGCCTGTTGCAAGGATGACATGTTCACAGACGATCTCGCCGCGTGAGGTTTTGACCCTCCACTCGCCGCTCGGCATCCGCTCGAAACCCACGACCTCGGTATCAAGATGGATCTTCGCGCCGAGGTCGCGTGCACCCTTGGCCATGGCCTGGGTGACATCGGCGGGTGCAATGTGGCCGTCATCGGGATGGTAGAGGGCACCCAGCATGGTGTTGTTGTCGAGCAGCGGCCAGATCTCTCGCGCCTCCGCGGGCGATACGATCCGGGCCCGCACTCCCTGGACCTCGGCAACGTCCATGTAGCTTCTGTACTCGTCCAGCCTGTCGCGCGTGTTGGCAATGCGCAGTTGCCCGCATTTGTGCCAGCCGACGTTCTGGCCCGTCTCCGCCTCCAGGCCTTCATAGATCGCGATCGATCTGGCGATCATGCGGCCGACATTGCGGCTGCGCGCGTAAGAGGGGATGAGCCCCGCGGCATGCCATGTCGAACCGGCCGTAAGCTGTGTTCGCTCCAGCAATGCCACATCGGTCCAGCCGCGCTTTGCCAGGCCGTAGAGAATGCCGGCGCCCACACAGCCGCCACCGACCACGACCGCACGAAAGGAACTCACCATATGCGCGTGCCCTTGTCTGAAATTGCCACCGGTCCACATGAACGCATGCGCATACTGTCAGACAGCATCCGGCTTTTCAGCATATTTCCTTGTCTGGAACGCTGCAGTGGTCACCCGACTGTTGGGCCACGAAGCCGGCCGAACTGTCAGCTGTCGCGCCCGCGTTCAGGCCGCTTTTTTGCGTTTTGCCTAGCTATATTCCGATTGCAGCATTCGGGATCGGGACATGATCTTCGTTGATCAGCACGATCGGCGCATCGGCTCCCTCGACCCTGACGACCAGCAGGCGCAGGCTCCACGTGCCGGCTGTCCGGACAGCCGTCGAATAGGCCGTGCCCTTGCCCCTGGCGCCGTGGACCGGAATGCCGAACTGGGCGTCACCAGCCCCATTCGCATCGACGTTGAGATGGCCGCCGACCCAGAAACTGTCGGTTTGCAACCCCGGTCAGGTCTTGTTGGACAGCCGGCGAAAATTCGCTTTCACGGCACGGCTTGCCGGCTTCAGCGCGGCGCTGATCGAGCGCTCCGCCGCAACCCCGTTGAACAGCGATGGCGTGCGGCCGGAAAAGACTTCCGGCCAGAACCGCGACGCCGATTGCAGGAAAGACATTTGCGCCGCAAACGCGCCTTCGGCCATAGCGGCGGTCTTCTCGTTGACCGCACGCGCCGTCTCCGTACTCCATGGCTGGCGGCTCCCGCCATCCATGGCCATCAACGGCAGCCGCATCATCGCCACCAGCGGCGCCAGCATCAGGTCGCCGCTGATGCTGGCCGCTTCTCGCGTCCGTCGGCTCTTGCCGGTTTCTCTCATGGAAACAAACCCCTTGTGGCGGCCGAATCAGCCGCTGCCCCACACACTACGCGCTTGTGATGGAATTCGTTCCCTCGCCGCTTCGGCATGGTCTCAAGGCTGGGCGCGCCCGCCGAAGAGCGCCCAGCCGAGGGGTCGAGTTCTACCGCTTGCGAAGATCGGCTTGCGCCAGATCCAGCGCCTTCGAGATGCGGTCGCAGGCCATATCGATCGTATCGCGGGTCCAGATCAGCGGCGGCGACAGGATCATCGTGTCGCCGGTGGCGCGCAGCATCATGCCATTCGTGATGGCGTGATCCCGCACGGTTACCGCCGCACTTCCAGCCGGCAGGAACCGCTCCTTGGTCGCCTTGTCCTTGACGATCTCGATCGCGCCCATCAGTCCGATCGAACGGACCTCGCCGACCAGATCATGTCCGGCAATGCGCTCCTGCAACGCCTTGGCGAAGTAAGGGCCGGTGTCGTTCCGGACGCGGTCGACCAGCCCTTCGCGCTCGATGATCTCGAGGTTCTTCAGCGCCACGGCGCAGGCCACCGGGTGCCCGGAATAGGTGTAGCCATGGTTGAACTCGCCGCCCTTCTCGACCAGCGTCGAGGCGATGCGGTCGCCAACCAGCAATGCCGACAGCGGCTGATAGCCCGAGGTCAGCGCCTTGGCCGTGGTGATCGTGTCTGGCTCGATGCCGAGTGTCTGTGCGGCAAACCATTCGCCGGTGCGACCATAACCGGTGATGACTTCGTCCAGCATCAGCAGGACATCGTATTTACGGCAGATGCGCTGCACTTCCGGCCAATAGCTCGCCGGCGGTATCTTCACGCCGCCGGCTCCCATGATCGGCTCGCCGATAAACGCGGCAACCTTGTCGGCGCCGGCTTCGAGGATCGCCTCCTCGACAGCCCCGGCCGCGCGCAGACCGAAATCATGATCGCTCTCGCCAGGCAGCGCCAGCTCATAGGCATAGGGCATCATCACATGGACGATGTTGGGCACCGCACCGTTGAGCTGCTTGTGCATACCATCCATGCCGCCGAGCGAGGTGCCGGCAACGGTCGAGCCGTGATAGGCCATCTTGCGCGAGATGATGCGGTTCTTCTCCGGCTTGCCCTCCAGCACCCAATAGTGGCGCACGAGGCGCAGCGCGGTGTCGTTGGCTTCCGACCCGGAAGAGCCGTAGAATACCTGGTTGACGTGCTTCGGCGCGATCTCCGCCAGCTTCTTGGACAGCAGCACTGGCGTCGGCGTCGAGCATTTGAAGAAGGAGTTGTAGTAAGGCAGTTCCTTCATCTGGGCATAGGCGGCCTCGGCCAGCTCGTCACGGCCATAGCCGATGTTGACGCACCACAGCCCGGCCATGCCGTCGAGGATTTCAGCCCCCTCGGAATCGTAGATGAAAGGGCCGTTGGCATGGGTGATGATGCGCGACCCGGCCCCGCGCATTTCCTTGTGGTCGGTGAACGGATGCAGATGATGCGCGGCGTCGATCTGCTGAAGCTGCTTCAGCGAATAATTCTGATAGGTCATGTCTGATCTTCCCTCTGGATTCTATCCGGCCAAGCCGGGGCGAATGCTTCAGAGGCAGAGAGGTGGCGAATAGCCGATGCGGGCACACAGCCGCAAAAGCTCGGCGCGCAGCGTGCGCGGTGACGGCGTCACCGCGACCCGCAATGCGCGAGCCTCAAATGCGTCAATCAACGTCCTGACGAGAGCCATGGAAGCCACCTTAGAGCAAAGGCTGCTCGAGGAGAACCACCCTTTGCTTGGCCCATAACTGAATGACTCTAGGCCTTGGCTGTCAGCGCCCTTTGCAGGAAGACATATTTCATCGCCGTCTGCGCCGCCTGCGGCCGGCGGTCGCCACGCCCGCCATGGCCGCCCTCGGTCTCCTCGAAGAACAGCGTCCTCGCATGGCCGGCTTCCTGCAGGCGGGCGGCCATCTTGCGCGCATGGCCGGGATGGACCCGATCGTCAGCGGTCGATGTGGTCAGCAGCACAGGCGGATAGGCGGCAGCGGCGTCGACATGCTGGTAGGGCGAGTAGGCTGAAAGCCACTTCGCGTCTTCGGGTTTCGACGGATCGCCATATTCGGCCATCCACGAGGCGCCAGGCGGCAATTCGGCGTAACGCAGCATGTCGAGCAGCGGCACCTCGATGATGACGGCGCCGAAAAGCTCGGGATGCTGCGTCAAGGAAACGCCGGTCAGCAAGCCGCCATTCGAACCACCCTGGATGCCGAGCGAGCTTGCTGTCGCGATGCCGCGCTTGACGACGTCCTGCGCGACCGCTGCGAAATCGTCGAATCCGTTCTGGCGATTGCCCTTGAGCGCCGCCTGATGCCAGGCTGGGCCGAACTCGCCGCCGCCGCGGATGCATGCCTGCACATAGGCATTGCCTTTCTCCAGCCACAGCTTACCACGCACGCCGGCATAGCCGGGCAGCAGCGGCACTTCGAAGCCGCCATAGCCGTAAAGCAGCGTCGGCACCGGACCTTTCTGGTCGCGCCGCCTGACGACGAAATAGGGGATCATCGTGCCGTCCTTGGAGCGCGCCTCGAACTGTTCCGAGATCAGCGGCGAGGCATCGAAACGCGCCGGCTGCGACTTCACGGTGGCGAGCGTCTCGCCATTGTCGTCGGACCAGATGATCGAACTCGGGGTCAGGAAATCGGTGAAGGAGAAGGAGACACTCGAGCCGAACTGCTCGGCATGACTGATGCCGACATTGCCATTTTCGGGCAGCGCCACCGGTTTCAGCGACCAGTTGCCATCCATGCGCTCGCAGACGACGACTTTGCCGCGCACATTGTCCATCAGGCTGACGAACAGCCGGTCCCGCGTGCGGGCAATGCCGGCTATGGAAACGCGATAGGCCGGCTCGAACAAGGTTTCGACAGGCCCGATCGCGCCGGTCTCGACCCAGCGCGCCAGGTCCAGCGAATAAAGACCGTCGGGCTTGCAAACCGTGTCGTCGGGCGCCGTCCATGCACTGCGCACGCCGAACACGAGCTGATCCCTGAATATTGCCGTATCGGTCATGTCGTCCGGTAGCGGCAGCTGTTTGTTTTCGCCGGAAGGCAGCCGAAGGAAGATGTGCGAAGCGAAGAAATTCAGCGTTCGAGCCAGGACCAGATAGCGTCTGTCACCGTCGTACTCGACAGCGGCACCAACGGCGAGATCCTCTTTCTGCGCCTCGAAGATCGGCGTTGCGTCTTCCAGCTTGGTATCGCGCTTCCACAGCTTTATGATTCGCGGATAGCCGGACTCGGTCTTGTCGGCCTCGTCGAAAGCGGCCGAAACAATCACGGTGTCCTTATCCAGCCAGCTGAAACCCGACTTGGAAGCGGGTGCACGAAACCCACCCTCGACAAACGACTTGGTCGCGATGTCGAATTCGCGCATCTCGCTGGCGTCGCCGCCATCCGGCGACATCGAGACAAGGCAAAGGTTGAAGTCGGGATAGAGCCGGCTGGCGCCGCCAAAAACCCATTTTATCCCTTCCTCCGCCGCAAGCTGGTCGAAGTCGATGATCGTTTCCCAGTCGGGCTTCTCGGTCTTGTAGGAAGCGACGGTCGTGCGGCGCCAGAGGCCGAGCACATTGGTCTTGTCCTGCCAGAAATTGTAGACATGGCCGGCTTTTGCCGCGCCGACCGCGATGTTGTCCTCGGCCGTCATCAGGTCGAGCGCGGTCTGGAACGACGCCTGATAGGACGGATCGCCCTGCAATTCGCCAACCGTGATCTCGTTCTGGCGATGTACCCAGTCCAATGACTGCTTGGCTGTCCTGTCCTCCAGCCAGAGAAAGGGATCGTCGGTCGTGGGGGCGGAATTCGGCGTCTGGGTGGCAGGCTTGGTCATGAGGTCTCCGATAAACGCGTTGCTTTGAAAAAGCCAACGCCGACAGGCCGTCGATATTCACCATGTTCAGCGCACAATTGAGGCTTTCCGCCGACCAGCGAGGCTCGCAATGGCCAGCGCCAGGCACAGCAGCCCAAGCGTGATCGGCAGTCCGCCGGCGCCCATAACATCCATGGCGCCCCCCGCCAGCGGCGGCACGGCGATGCCGCCGACCCCCCACATCAAGGAAAAGGCCGCATTGCCGGCGACCAGTGCGGAGCCGGTGAAGCGTTCGCCGAGCTCGATGATCGACATTGTGTAGATGCCGTAGGAAACCGCGCCCCAGACAAAGATCATTGGCCAGATCAGCGGCGACTCGATGAGAAGCGGAAGCAGGACGCAGCCGAGCACCGTGATCGCGACGCAGGCAAGCCGCACCAGGCGCGCGGAAAGCCTTTCCGCCAAAAGGCCGAGCGGCACCTGCATGGCGATGTTGCCGGCGATCATCACCGACAGCAGCGCCGACATGCGGGTTTCGGTGATGCCGTGATGGGTGCCATAGACCGGCAGCAACGCCAGCGCACCCTGTTCGAAGCCGGCGGCGACTATGACGGCGAACAAAAGCAGCCACGCCAGCGGCACGAAACCCAGGACGGAAACCTGGTGCCCGGCCTCGTCGACCTTGGGCAAACGCGGCAGCACCGAGGCCAGGCAAATGCCACACAGCACGAAGGCGAAAATGCCGACGAGGAAGGGCGGCCAGCCCTCAGTGCCGACTGCAAGCAGGCACAGTGGCCCGGTCGCGAAACCGGCCGAGATGATCGTCGAATAGACACCCATGACGCGGCCGCGTCGGGCCGGCGGTGCCAGCGCGATCACCCAGATCTCGCTCAGCACATAGAGCGGATTGGTCACGACGCCGATCAGGAAGCGCAGGGGAAACCACAAATAGACATTTTGCGTCCAGCCGATCAGCGCCAGCACGACAGCCGAAAGGGCCGCACAGGTGAGCGCGGTGCGCCCTGCCCCGAATCGGCGGGCCAGCGCCGGGATCAACGGCGATAACAGAATGAAGCCAATCGGCGTCATGGCCGCCGACAAGCCGATCATCGCTGGCGAAACGCCCTGGCGCTGCAGGATGAAACTCAGCAGCGGATAGGACAACCCTTGCGCGATGGCGAACACCGAGACGGTCGCGATCACACCGGTGATCGCCGCCCATTGCATCGTCTCGTCCTTGTTCGATTCAACCAAATTCATGTACGCACCGCTGTCGGGCTGCAGGATTAGCGATTGAGTTGCGCAGAGGTAAGCCCCTGGCGGGCGAAAACTGCTTGCTCCAGACAGTGCCTGTCAGGAGGCTGGGCCTGTCAGGAGGTTGGGCCTGTCAGGAGGTTGGGCTTATCAGGAAGCTCGGCGCATGGATGAGCGGTACAGCGCGAACATCACCAGCACCGCGTCGAGAGCGGCAATAACCACCGGCAGCCCAAGTGGGCCGATGCCTTGCATGAGCAGGCCCGCACCGGGTGGGCCGACGATGCCACCAACGCCCCACATCAGCGCAAAGGCAGCGTTGCCGGCGACCAGCACAGAGCCCTTGAACCGGCTGCCGAGTTCGACCAATGCCATGGTGTAGACGCCGTAACCGACCGCGCCCATCACCAGCAGCACCACCCAGATCAACGGCGTTGTGATCAGCAGAGGCAGCAAAAGCGCGCAAACGGTTGTTGCCAGTGCGCAGACGATGATCATGGCGCGGCCGCCAAAACGCTCCGCCAGAAGGCCGAGTGGTATCTGCAGCAGGATGTTGCCGAGGGAAAGCGCCATCACCAGCGAGGCCAGAACGGCTTCCGCCAGGCCATAGCTGGCGCCGAAGACCGGGACCAGCGCATAGGTGCTCTGCTGGACCGCCGCCGAGACAAGCACGGCAAGCAGCAGCGCCGGCGCCATTTTGGCAAACCCGACAAGGCCGCTGGCAGGCTGGCCGTCATCCTCGAAGCCGGTGAGCTTTGACGAGACGGCGTGCAGGATCACCGCGCAGAGCGCGAAGCCGGCGACGCCGACCATGAAAGGCGCCCAGCCCGACGTACCGAGCAGGGTCAGCGCGAATGGTCCGGCGGCATAACCGGCGCCCATCAGCGTGTTGAACACGCCCATCACCCGGCCGCGCCGCGACGGCGGTGCCAGCGACAGCGCCCACACCTCGCCAAGGATATAAAGCGGATTGATGACCACGCCGATGATGAAGCGGATGACGAACCACGCCACCCAGTCCTGCAGATAGCCGATGCCCAGGAAGCAGAGCGCGCCGATCAGCGAGCAGCCGACCGCCAGGTTGCGCCCGCCGACCAGCCGCACCGCCGCCGGCACGAAGGAAGCCGACAGGATCAGCCCGAGCGGCATCATCGCCGCCGACAGGCCGATCAGCGCCGGCGACATGCCTTGCTTCTGCATCAGCAATGTGAACAGCGGCGAGCTCAGCCCTTGCGCGGCGCCAAACATGGCAAGTGCCGCGGTGACGCCGGCAAGCGCTGCCCATTGCGTTCCTGCTTCGCCTTCGCTCGAGCCGGTCGCGACCATGCTGCCATCCAGATGAACTGCTGGCCATCAGGCCGGCAAGCCAAGTAGCTATCGGTTCGATCCCCGGAAGGAAAGGGCCGGCCACCGAAATCCGCTTGCTCCAACGCGGCAACCTGATCAAGCCGATGTCGCGGCCGGGCACCTGCCGTTCCGGCATGTCGCTTCCCTCGCCCTAGTGGTCGTCGCCTCCGCAATGGCCGGACAGCCGCCGGTCCATTATGCCGCCCGCTATCGCATCCCACGAGGACCATCATGACCGCCGCCCTACAACCCTCAGAACCGGCATTGGCCACCGACCGCGCCCGTCGCGGCGGCCGCGCTGGAAAGCGCGCCGGCGGCTCAGCCGCGTTCGAGCAGCCGGCTTTTCGCCAGTTGAAGAACCCGCTGGCGCCAACCAGGCTGGTGTCCGACGACGAGCTGGAATCGATTCACCTCGCTTCCCTGCGCGTGCTGCGGGAAATCGGCGTCGACGTGCTGCATGATGAGGCCCGCAGCATCATGAAGGCGCATGGCGCCGACGTGCGTGACGGCTCAGAGCGGGTGCGCTTCGACAGCGACATGATCCTCGACCTGGTGTCGCACTGCCCGTCGGAATTCACCATCCATGCCCGCAATCCTGCGCACAATGTGCGCTTCGGCGGCAACAATGTGATCGTCTCGATGATGGCGTCGGCGCCCAATTGCTCCGACATCGATCGCGGCCGCCGGCCCGGCAACCAGCAGGACTACCGCAACTTCCTCAAGCTCGCGCAGATGCACAACATTCTGAACTGCACGGGCGGCTACCCGGTCGAGCCGACCGATATCCATCCATCCGTCCGCCATCTCGAATGCATCCGCGATCTCAGCGTGCTCACCGACAAGGTGTTCCACATCTATTCGCTCGGCAAGGAGCGCAATGTCGACGGCATCGAGATCGCCAGGATCGCGCGCGGCATCAGCCACGAGCAGATGCTCGAAGAGCCGTCCGTCTTCACCATCATCAACACCAATTCGCCGCTGAAACTCGATGTGCCGATGATGGAAGGCATCATCCAGATGTCGAGCAAGGGCCAGGTCGTCGTCGTGACGCCGTTTACCCTGTCGGGTGCGATGGCGCCTGTCACCATCGCCGGCGCACTGGTGCAGCAGAACGCGGAGGCGCTTGCCGGCATCGCCTTCGCCCAGATGGTGCGCAAGGGCGCCCCCGTCGGATATGGCGGCTTCACCTCCAATGTCGACATGAAGTCCGGTTCACCGGCGTTCGGCACGCCGGAATACATGAAGGCGCAGCTCGTCGGCGGCCAGCTTGCCCGCCGCTACAACATCCCCTACCGCACCTCCAACACCTGCGCCGCCAACACGGTCGACGCGCAGGCGGCTTATGAAAGCGTGTTCTCGTTGTGGGGCGCCATCCAGGGCGGCGGCAACCTGATGATGCATGCCGCCGGCTGGCTCGAAGGCGGCCTGCGCTGCTCCTACGAGAAGACCATTCTGGACATCGACCTGCTGCAGATGGTGGCCGAATTCCTGACCCCGCTCGACCTTTCCGAAGAGGCACTCGGCTTCGACGCCATCCAGTCGGTCGGCCCCGGGGGCCATTTCTTCGGCACCCAGCACACGCAGGACCGCTACAAGACCGCCTTCTACTCGCCGATCCTCTCCGACTGGCGCAATTACGAGACCTGGGCGGAAGCCGGCTCGCCGACGGCGCTCGAAAAGGCCAACAAGGTCTGGAAGGAGCGGCTGGCGTCCTATGAGGAGCCCTACATGGACCCGGCCATCCGCGAGGAACTCAACGCCTTCGTCGCCAAGCGCCGGTCCGAAGGCGGCGCGCCGACCGATTTTTGATCGGCAGTATTGTTGATGAACGGTCGACCCCCACTC
>NZ_RZPI01000809.1:0-2294 GCF_003998715.1 Mesorhizobium sp. M7A.F.Ca.CA.002.15.2.1 | reverse complement strand
CATCGTCGACCTTCCCGCCGACATCGACAACGATGGTGCCGTCTTGCTTTTTCAGAGGGCCCTGGAATGGATCAAGCTTGCCGGCGATGATCTCCTGCTTTGCTGCTTCAACCTTTGCCTTGGTCTCCTCGGAAACCGAGGGGCCAAAAGGAGCAAGATCGACCACGCCGGTTTCAAGGCCTTCGAAAGCGCCGTATTCCTCGGGTTTCCAGTTGCCGTCGATGATCTCCTTGATCGTCGGCACAAGATATTTCTCCCAGCGGAAGATGACGGAGGTCTGGATCGTCCGCGGCGCGGCATGCGACATGTCGAGCTGAAAGCCTATCGAAGGAACGCCTGCCTTTTCGGCGGCGTCGAGCGCCGAGGTCGCGCTCAGATTCGTGGCGAGCACGTCGGCCTTCTGGTCGAGAATGGCCTGGGCGATCTGCCCTTCCTTCACCGGGTCCCACCAGGAGTTGGCGAAGACCGCGACCGTTTCGATCGTAGGATCGACCGAACGGGCCCCGAGTGCAAAACTGTTGATATCCCAGTTCACCACGCCGACCGGAAAGCCGGCGAGGATGCCGATCTTCTTCGTCTTCGTCGCCTGTCCTGCCGCGATGCCTGCAAGGTACCAACCCTGGTAAGTGCGGGCATAGAAGCTTTCCATGTTGGCCCCATTCTCCGTGCCCGAAGCACTGAGAAACGCCACATTCGGATAGGCTTTGGCCGCTTCGGCCATTGGGGCGCTGTAGCCATAGGTGGTGCCGATTATGATGTTGAAGCCGCGCTTGACGTAGAGATCGATCGCCGCGCGCAGCTTAGTGGCCTCTTCCGGTATGTTCTCCGTCACCGAGACGGGCACCTGTAGCTGTTCCTCCAAGGCCTTGCGGCCGGCCTCGAGGGCTTCGTTCCATCCGCCGTCTTGCGCTGAACTTGCGTAGATGAACGCGACCTTGGGCGCCCCTTCCAGAGTAAAGGCATAAGCGCCGGACGTAGCACAGAATACGAAAACCGTGGCCGCCGCCGCGAACAGGCGAACTGAGTCGGACGGCTTCGTGTTGCGCTCTTTCATTTCGTGGTTCCCCTTGTTTTTCTTTGATTTTCTCAGCCGGAAGCACGCCGCGCCCATGCAGCTTCCCTGCACGGTGACGATTGCCGCCGGAGCGTCTTTTTTGATTTGGCAAAAGCGAATTGGCTCTTGTGCAGTGCATAACAGCCGATTACGTTCGTTCATGCAACAAAAATAATCATGCTCATTTTTTGGGCACTTTGTGCAGAAATGTGAACGATCAAATGAACACCGATGCTCTGGCATCATTTGTAAAAATCGCGGAACTGCGGTCATTGTCGGCCGCGGCGAAGTTGTACGGCCTGCCCAAATCCACGCTCAGTCTCCGGCTCAAGCAGCTTGAAGACGATCTGAAGGTCGCTCTGTTCGAGCGCTCCGGCCGTGTCCTGTTGCTCACGGAAGCAGGGCAAACCCTGCTCGGGCACGCGCGGCAGATCCTGCAAAGCTGCGATACGGCGCGGGCCGCCGTGACGGAACTGAGCGACGACGTGACCGGAACCTTGCGGATCGGCGCCACGGGGGAGTTCGGCACGGCCTACTACACGCAGATGCTCATGGCGTTCAGAAAGCTCTACCCCAAGGTGGAAATCGAACTCACCTTCTTTTCGCCGCACGTTCTCTACGCGCCAGAGAGCCTCGATATGCTCGACGCCGTGATTTCATGGGACGAAGGTATCGAAGTCGGCGAAACGCTCTCCACCGCAAAATTCGCACTCTTTGCCAGCAAGAGTTATGTCGAGCGTGCCGGGATGCCACGAAAACCCGCCGATTTGGCGGAACACCAGGGCATTGTCTATCGCACCTCGGCGGGCCTGCAGCACTGGCGGCTACAGAAAGGTACCGCGCAGGAAAGTATCTTGCCGCGCAGCAACCTGATCGCCAACGAATACTGGACTATCAAGTACTTCGCCGTTGCGGGCGAGGGCATTGCCTATCTACCGCACTTCTTCACCACGATCGAGTGTGAACGCGGCCACCTCATTCCGTTGCTCGACACATGGGAGTCCGCGGAAAAGCGGGTCAGCATCCGCATATCGCGCCCGCACGCCCCATCGCGTAAGATGACCGCGTTCATGGATGTCTGCGGCCGCTACTTCTCGCCCGGCTTCGTTTTCACGGGGCCGCGCTACTACGTCGAAACAATCTTCGATGCAAGCCAGCAAGAAAAGGGAACAGAAAAATGAAGGTCCTTGAAACCGGTAATGGCGCGCGTGCAATGAAAGGGGGAGGGCTCGACCCGCAG
>NZ_RZPI01000808.1:0-2296 GCF_003998715.1 Mesorhizobium sp. M7A.F.Ca.CA.002.15.2.1 | reverse complement strand
CAATCCAGCGGTGACGATGGTGGCTCCGCGGCGCCGATGGTTGCCGCTGCTTGTCAGGCTGACCTGACCAAGGCCCGCACCAGGCAGTTGAAGGCCTACCTGAACTGCCAGGAGGGTGACCTCTCTTGCCCGGTGCCATCAGAATAATCTGGAGTGACAAAATGCCGAATTTCAAGATGAGATATGTGCTGATCGCGCTTGTGCCGTTGGCGGTTGCCGGTTGCGTCAGCGCTGAGGATCAGCGCGCAATGGATCAGCAACAGTGCGCGTCTTACGGCTACAGGCCAGGAACCAACAGGTTTGCCGACTGCATGATGCAACAGACCTCACAACGTTCAGAAGATGAGCAGCGCTCATTGGATCGCATGGCCGCGCAAGAACAGAGAGACAAGGATCGCAAGGAAGCGCGTCGAAAGGACGACAGCTACATCGATCCAAGGCCGAGTTACGACAAGGATGGCAATCCGAATTTCGACACTCAAGGCAATTACCAAGGGTGTCACGGCGCGGGATGTTTGGTCGACAATCCAGACAATAACGATGACGATGACCAGTAGGCTGGCTCCGCGAGGCTCTCCTTCCTGCCCCCTATAGTCCGGACCTCAACCCAATCGAGAAACCCTTCGCCAACTTCAAGCACTACATGCGGCGTTGCGCCAGGCGCAGGCTAGAAGTCAACCCAAATGCGAACCGCTCTACCTCGGCGAACAGCCGGGAAATGCCGATCCTGCACACGCGATCCGCGATTCCATCAGCTTGAAGGATGGTTCCGGAACTTTTTGCCGCAATGGCAGGTTCGAGCGACATGACGAAACTATCTGACCCTGGCCCGCCGTTCCCAGCAAGCTGCACGGCGGCCAGGACATCCCGGAAGAAGATCATTACTGCGGGCAGACGGTTGACCGGCGCGATTTACTCCAGGTGTTCTGGAGGAAGAGCCGGGGCATCGAGCGCTGGAACCGAGCCAGCTGCAACGATCATCGAATTTCCCCGAAGAAAGTACCTGCCTCTAGAAGCGCTTTCGGATCAGGGGCCGTTTCAGGGCAAAGCGGGCGATATTGTCGAGCGTTCTTGGCACCGCCATCTCCCCGATGCCCTCAATGGCGCCCTTGGCCGCTGCGTCCTCACGAAAGCGCACTATCCATTCTTCCGTGAGGCTGTCCCGTTGAACAGTGAATCTCGAATTGGCGGTGTCTTCCGGGACCTGGACGCCCATATAATCCGCCACAGCTTCCAGATAGGGCCGTGGGTCTTGCTGCAAATCTTCGTAGACGAATTGACGACAATCCAGCCCCGCAAGTTGTAGGTAGGACCTCCAGAACGCATAGCTTCGATCAATCTGGAAATACGCTTGGCTGATGTCGGCGAAGCTATAAGGAACAGAGCGCGGATTGACTTTCCCTTCGTGCCGGCTCGTCCACACTCCAGACATCCTAGCTCGGTAGAACGAAATAGCTTGCTGAATTCGGTCGCGACGTTCCAACAAAATGAATTCCAAGCCGTGTTTTCTTCGAATCTCGAATAGAAAATCCTTTCCGAATTTCTCCTTACACCAGGCCAGATGGCGCGGAAACAACTTGATCGCAAACCGCCCGTTGTCGGTCGACGCTTTCTCGATGACCGCTTTTTCAAGATCATCATAGGTGCGGGGATCGAAACGTAGATAGGCCGGATCAAGCCATTCCTCCGACCGTCCCATCAGGCCAGTTGCGTTCGTCAGGCTTCCCAGCCAGTTCGAACCGCTTCTTCCCTCTGTAAGAATCGCAACGCCCCGCATAAACTCCTCACTTCACCTTGTCCCGGAACGCATGCCGCAAGGCCCGCTTATCTTCAACCCAAATCAGTGCTGCGTTCCCGCCCCAGGTCCAGGAACACCGTGCTCAGCTTATTGCCGCCGTGATCTTCGTTGCCATCTTGTCGGCATCACCAGGGCTTTGGCTGGATTCTAGACCAGATGACCACGCAATTCATCTAGGACGCCGCATCGGCCGCCATCGTCATCGTGGGCGTGTTCGCCGTCGCCGACACGTCGCCACGCGATTGCTGCGCCTGCCCAGGAGTGTCCTCTGTCGAATAACCGTGAGGGTTGTTTTCGCCGCCATCACTATTTTTGTGAACCAATTCACCCGAGGCGCGACCAAGTGATGTGTCCAAACATGGTTCATCAAGGAGAACGTCTTATGTTTACTGTCTCGAGAAACGTCTTTTTGGCCGCCATCGCCGTTTCGGTGCTGGCCGGCTGCAAGACAACCGCTCCCAGGGAATGCGACAAGCTGAAGCCTGGCGTCACCTATAA
>NZ_RZPI01000807.1:0-2312 GCF_003998715.1 Mesorhizobium sp. M7A.F.Ca.CA.002.15.2.1 | reverse complement strand
CCGCGCAACTGGGTGTTGCCGACCCAGGCCAGCGATCTTGCCTGGTGCGGCGTCAGGTCGGGCGGCAGGCTCGCCGCGAAGCCAGGGCTCGCCACCACGATTTGCCGGATCGTCCCCAGCCGCCGCGCCTGGTTCGAGGAATCGGTGAGCCAGCCGACGCGGATGCCGAGATCGATCTGCTCGTCCACCAGATTGCTGACGGCGTCGTCGAAGATCGCCTCGACGCGCATCTGCGGATAGGTTCTGAGATAGGCCGCCATGACCGGAGCCACCATCTTGGTGCCGTAGTCGAGCGGCGCCGTCAGCCTCAGCGTTCCGCTCGGTTCGACGGCCCCGCGCGAGATTTCGCCATAGGCGGCCTCCGCTTCCCGCAGGATGATCATCGCGCGGTCATAGAAGAGGCGCCCCTCTTCGGTCGGCGTGACACGCCGGGTCGTGCGCTGCAGCAGCGTTGCGCCCAGTTCCTCTTCGAGCTTGCCGATCTGATGGCTGACCACGGCCTTGGCGACGCCAAGCCGGTTGGCTGCGGCCGTGAACGAGCCGGTTTCCATCACCGTGGTGAAGTAGGCGAGCCGATTGAGGTTCAGAAGTTCGGCCAAGCTGGCTGCCATTTGTATGATCAGATCATACAGTTTGTATTATTGGGTGCCATTTATCGCAAGACCCCCACCTGCCACATATCAGCCAACGGCATTCGATCAAGCCGGCAGCCGGATCATGGGTAGCAGCGATTATGAACAATTCAGAAGTGACCTATCTTTTCGATCCGCTCTGCGGCTGGTGCTATGGTGCCACCCGGATGCTCGGCCGGTTGTCGGCCGCCGGCGTGCGCGTCGAGCTGCTGCCGACCGGCCTGTTTTCCGGCGCCGGCGCGCGTCCGATGGATGAAGGTTTTGCGGCGCACGCCTGGGCGAACGACCAGCGCATCGAGCGCCTGACCGGACAATCGTTCACGCCGGCCTACCGGCACAATGTCCTCAATGTCCGTGGCACCCTGCTCGACTCACATGCCGCCACACTCGGCATCACTGCCGCTGGCCTGGAGGACCCTAGCCGCCGGTTTGCGGCGCTGAAGACGATCCAGCATGCGCGCTATGTAGAAGGACGCGATGTCGTGACGATCGGCGGTGTGGCCGAGGTGCTCGCCGCCGACGGCATGGCGGACGCCGCCGAAATGCTCAAGGCGCCGACCGAAACATTGCTGGCGGCTCACCGCGATCAGGTTGGCCGTGGCCGTGCGCTGTTCCAGCGCCTGCATGCCGATGGCGTGCCTTCGCTCGCGGTCATCCGCAACGATGCGCCCCGGCTCATCGGTTCGAACGCGCTGTTCGGCAGCTTCGACAATCTCGTCGCCCACATCGCGGCGGCGTGACCCCATCCTCCAGACCCCCAAGCATAAGGAAACAGACATGGCAAAAGTCGCTCTCATTGGTGCATCGGGCGCTGTCGGTTCGCGCCTTCTCAGGGAACTCTCCGATGGCGGCCATACCGTCACGGGCATCGCGCGCAACCCGGAAAAGATTGTCGCGCTTCCGGGCGTGACGGCCAGGAAGGGCGATGTCTTCGACACAGAAGGTCTCGCGGACCTGATCCGCGGCCATGACGCTGTGATCAGCTCTGTGCATTTCCTGGATAGCGATACCGATGCACTGATCGAGGCGGTGCGCGCCTCCGGCGTGAAGCGCTATCTCGTCGTCGGCGGCGCCGGCAGTCTCGAAGTCGCGCCCGGCAAGCGGCTGGTCGATAGCCCCGACTTCCCGGCGATCTACAAGGCAGAAGCGCAGAAGGGCGCCGACTTCCTGGACAGATTGAAGACGGTCGACGACCTCGATTGGACGTTCCTGTCGCCATCCGCCATGTTCGTGCCTGGCGAGCGCACCGGCAAATTCCGCCTCGGCAAGGACACGCTTCTCGCCTCCGACGAGGGCAGCAGCATTTCCTTCGAGGACTACGCGATCGTCATGGTCGACGAGATCGAGAAGCCGGCCCATATCAGGCAGCGCTTCACCGTCGGCTATTGAGCGAACGGATGGTGGCGGCCGGGTCTCAATCGAGGCCGGCCGACGCCAGCCGCATCAGGGTCCGGTTCAATCTCGGTGCTGCCGCCACCAGCGCCTTTCCAATGGCCGATTGCGGTGCGTCGATGACGGTCCGGGCATCGCCGTTATCGGCAACCCGGCCGGCGTCGAGAAGGATAACGCGGTGGGCGATCGACCGGATGACGCCGAGATCATGTGAAATGAAGAGATAGGCGATCTTTTCCTGGCGCTGCAGGTCGAGCAAAAGCTCGAGGATCTCCCCGCGCACGGACA
>NZ_RZPI01000806.1:0-2326 GCF_003998715.1 Mesorhizobium sp. M7A.F.Ca.CA.002.15.2.1 | reverse complement strand
GTCATCGATGACTTGCAGCCCTATAAATGCCGCTGTTCGTCGAATGGCAGCCAGCACACGACGAGGCCGTGATCCTCGGCCAGTTGCAGCCAGGGCGAGACGTTGCCCTCATGGTCCATGCGGGTGAGGATGATCTCGTCGCCGGGCTGCATCGTGCGGCCGAGCGTGCGCGAGATGTGGTAGGTCAGCGTCGTCATGTTGGCGCCGATGACGATTTCCTCAGGGCTTGCGGCGCCGAGGAAATCGGCCATGGCCTCATGTGCCTCATCGACGACGGCCTGCGCGGCAATCGTCGTTTCGAAGTAGCCGCCAAGGTTCGCATTGGTGGTCAAGAGACAGCGCGATACCGCATCCGCCACTGCCTGTGGCACCTGCGTGCCGGCAGGGTTGTCGAGATAGATGCGGCGGCGGCCCTTGTCGGTCAGAGAGAGAGCGGGAAATTTCCCCCGGATAGCCTCGATCGGAAAATTCATTGCCGCCCTTCTCCCATTGTAATCGTTGGATATTCGGCCAGAAATCCCCGTTCAAGGACAGGGATTGCCGACCCGCTGGTGGATCGCATCCACCGCCTTCTGCATTTCGTCGGTCCAGACGACGTCGACGGAAGACAGCGCCATATCGAGCTGCGCAACGGTCGTCGCGCCGACGATGTTCGAGGTCACGAACGGCCGGCTCGAGACAAAGGCGTTGGCAAACAGTGCCGGCTCCAGGCCAAAGGAGCGCGCCAGCTCATTGTATTCGAGTTGTGCCTCGGCGGCACCTGGCGTCTCGTAGCGCTGGCCGCGATTGAACAGCTGCGTGCGCGAGCCCTGAGGCCGCGCGCCGTGGTCGTACTTGCCGGTGAGATAGCCCTGCGCCAGCGGCGAATAGGGCAGCAGCGACACCTGCTCGCGCTCGCAGACCTCGGCGAGATTCACCTCGAAGGTGCGGTTGACGAGATTGTAGGCGTTCTGGATCGACGCGACGCGCGGGCCGATACCCTTGTCGGCTTCGGCAAGGAACCGCATCACGCCCCAGGAACTCTCGTTCGACAGGCCGAAATGCCGAATCTTTCCTGCCTTCACCAATTCGTCAAACACGGCAAGCGTCTCGGCGATCGGCGTTTCGCCGGCCGGTGCGCCGACGGAATCGGCGCGCGGCGACACGGCGCCGACGCGCGTCGGGTTGGCGCCCCAGGGGATATCCCGCTCCGGCCAGTGGATCTGATAGAGGTCGATGTAGTCGGTGCCGAGCTTGGTCAGCGACTTGTCGATGGCGTCAAAGATATCGGCGCGCACCAGTTGCGACGGCCTGTCGCCGCGAAACCAGCTGTTGGCCGTGCGGCCGACGACCTTCGAGGCCAAGATCACCTTGTCGCGGTTGCCCTTGGCCTTCATCCAGCTGCCGATGATCTTTTCGGTCCGCCCCTGCGTCTCCGCCTTGGGCGGGATCGGATAGAGCTCGGCGGTGTCGATGAAATTGACGCCGCGCGAGAAAGCCAGGTCCATCTGGGCGTGGCCTTCGGCCTCGGTGTTCTGCTGGCCCCAGGTCATGGAGCCCAGGCAGATCTGGGTAACAAGAAGATCGGTCCGACCGAGACGGCGTTTGTGCATGGATTCGGCTCCGGAGGAAGGCTGGCGCGACTGCGCGGAGGAGCCGCATCTATAGGCAAAGCAGAGCCGCTCTCCAAGCCTCGCCAGGCCGACTTTTGCGTGAACCAGCCGGGTTAGCGGCGAGCACCGGCCAGTGCACGACGCTTGGCCTCGTCGATCAGCATGTTGGCCACTTGCATGCGGATCATGGCGCGCTGGCGCAAATGTGGGGCGACGCGGTCGGGATGGTTGGCAAAGGCAAAGCTGCGGCGCATACGGCCGAAATCGGCGACCTGCTTGGGCTGATTGAGGCCGAGTTCGACGGCGATGGCTTCGGGATCGATCGGCGGCAGTTTTTCCTCGGGCTTTGGCTCTTCGCCGGCGAGAACCAGCTTGGCATGATCGAGCAAAGCGGCGAATTCGGTCGCCAGATCCGCGCCCGCCTCGCGATATTCGGCAGCGGAAACCTTGATGCGGCCGGAATGGAGTTCATCGGCCACCGAAAGATAGTCGAACGGGATGGATGGACGAGCGCCGGCCTCTTCGCCCTCGCCATTCTTGTCGGGGGCGATGAAGAGGTCGTCGAGCAACGAAGCGAAATCCCGCTTGGCGCCAGTAGCGATGTCAGCCTCCCCCTCGCCCGACCATTCGGGTATCGAAGCATAGAACCGGCTCGTTAAAAATGCATGGCACCGATCTCAATGAATTTAGCCGTCGCCTCGTGGCAGCCATGCAGCCAGCATTCGAGGCTACGA
>NZ_RZPI01000805.1:0-2340 GCF_003998715.1 Mesorhizobium sp. M7A.F.Ca.CA.002.15.2.1 | reverse complement strand
CGTCCGTGGTGTCCGTCAGCTTGGCAATGCGGGTGTCGAGAAGGCTGGCGAAGGCCTCGCCCGAGGTCGACAGACGGTCGGTGATCGAATCGAGCCGGCCTTCGACGGAATCGAAGATCGACATCGAGCTTTCGTTGATGCGGTCGATCAGCGTGTCGCCGGAATTGGTGATCGTCATCGACAATTTGGTCGATGCATTGAGGATCGAGTCGCGAATGATGTCGGAAGCCGCGCCGATCTCGTCCTTCAGCGTCTCATGCGCGCCGGTAATCGAGGCGCGGACGCGCTCGGCATGGGTGACGACGGCTTCGCGCTCGCTGCCGAGGCCGTCGACCAGCGAACGGATGCGGGATTCATTCTCGGAATAGGAGCGTTCGATCTGGTTGACTTCGCTGTGGACAAGCGTTTCCAGTTCGACGGCGCGGGCAAGCGTGCGTTCGATGCCTTCGCCCATCGCCGCGACCTCGCGACGAACGGCCTGGCCGATCATCATGACGCGATCCTGGGCAAGGTTTTCCGGCTCGGTCAGGCGGAAGGCCACTTCGGTCATCGACTGTGCGGCGATGCGCATTTCCTGGGCGCGGCGAATCATGGCGGCGAAGGCCCAGAACAGGATGACGGGCACGATGGCCGCGACGGCGAGGCCGATCAGTTCCGGACGGGCAAGGAACTGGTCGAGCGTGCGGATTCTCCAGATGCTCGGTCCGAAAAGCAGATTGGCCAAACCACCGGCACCGGCGAACCAGGCGAGCGAAACGAAGGCGACGACCCAGTAAATGGTGTTCGAGGCACGCCTGTTGAGGCTGTGCAGGAGCGTCTTGTAATCCTTCTGGCGATCGTCATTGGCCGGCGCGAAACCTGCGGGCTGGGCGCCATTGCGCGGTTCCACGGGGCGCAATTCGGCAGGTTTGGCCTTGGGCGCGGGTTTCGCGGCCTGGTTTTGGTTGACCACCGGCTCCGGGTTCTGTTCCGGCTTATGATTGCGTCCCTCGCGCGCCAGCTCGTCGGCCGCCTGGGATATCTGCGCTTCAAGATCCTCCATCGAAGCCGCGATATCGAGGTCGCCGCTGCCGATCTCATTGCTGAGGTCGAGATCGAGCGCCTTTTCCAGTTCCCTGGCCACTTCGCTGTCGAGAGTTCTCGTCGTCGGTTTCTTTGCCATGCCTTCGCTACCCTGTACTAGCTGCCGCGGGCTTATAATTCTGTTTGTCTTGCCCCGCGCAGGAGGCTGAAAATGGACCCCTCGTATCGTAATGACACAGGGGGGTAAAGAAAACATGCATTCCGCGGGATACGTAAAACTTTAAATATAAGGTTAACGGAACTGTGATTTGGACGCCGCTTTGGCAACATTTTTCCGGGCCATTCATTAACCCGTTGTCCATTGGATTCGCCTAGGTTTTTGGGCGAGTCGAAGAAACGGAGTTCGAGTTCATGCGTGGCGAAAGCGGCATCGCCTTCTCAATGCCCGGGGGAGATGTATCCGGACCAAGACGGTCACGGCCGGTCGATTTGGCACACCTTGCCCGCCAGACAATGGGTGACCGCAGCCTTGAGCAAGAGGTTCTGGCGCTATTTGTACAGCAGGCGCTGTCCGTGCGTGACAGAATAGTCGACGCCGATATCAAGGACCGGCTTCTGCTCGCCCATGGATTAAAGGGTTCGGCACGGGGCGTGGGCGCCTTTGCCATCGCCGATTGCGCCACCGAGATCGAGCACCGGCCGGAAGACGGCCAGACGCTCAAGCGGCTTGGTACGCTGATCGACGAAGTGCGCGATTTCATCGCCGCCATCAACCGCTGAATCCGCGCCGAATCCGATTTGCGGAAAAACGTCATCGGGCGGCGCTTTCATGCGGCAGTTGACTTGTCAGCCGGAGTGATTATCTCGGCTGCAACTCCCTTCAGGTGACAAATGACCAAGCTGACTTTCATTGCCCATGACGGCACGCATTTCGACATGGACGCCGAGAACGGCTCTACGGTCATGGAGAACGCGATCCGCAACGCCGTGCCCGGGATCGAAGCCGAATGCGGCGGTGCCTGCGCCTGTGCCACCTGTCACGTCTATGTCGACGAAGCCTGGACGGCTGAAGTCGGCGAGCCGGAAGCGATGGAAGAGGACATGCTGGACTTCGCCTACGACGTCCAGCCCAACTCGCGCCTGTCATGCCAGATCAAGGTCCGCGATGCGCTTGACGGCTTGGTCGTGCGGGTGCCTGCCCGCCAGGGATAAGCGCAACCTTTTTGCCAACTGATTTTTCCCGCTGTGGCTTGGCAGCGGGGCGATGGTCATGCAGTGTCCTGCTGTTTCACCACAGCGCCGCGCGTCCTCTTGGAC
>NZ_RZPI01000804.1:0-2342 GCF_003998715.1 Mesorhizobium sp. M7A.F.Ca.CA.002.15.2.1 | reverse complement strand
CCCGCCACAGAGATCATCGGCGTCGAGCCGGAAGGTTTCAATGGCATGGGCTCGTCGCTGGCGCATGGCAGCATCGAGACGATGCCGATCGGGCCGAAATCGATCTGCGACGGTTTGATGTCGCGACGGCCGGGCGATGCTCCGTTTGCCGCGGTCAAGACGGCGGGTGTTCACGGCATCACCGTCGACGACCAATCGGTGCGGCGCGCGATGCGGATCGCCTTCGAGCGCATGAAGCTGGTGCTCGAACCGTCGGGGGCGGCGTCGATCGCGGCATTGCTCGGCGGCAAGGTGGATGTGAAGGACAAGACCGTCCTTGTTGTGGCTACCGGCGGCAATGTCTCGCTCGCCGATTTCATGGCGCATATGAACCATGCTTGAAGCGGATTTCGTCATCATCGGCTCCGGCTCGGCCGGCTCGGCCATGGCCTATCGCCTGTCGGAAGACGGCAAGCATTCGGTCATCGTCATCGAATTCGGCGGCAGCGATATCGGGCCGCTGATCCAGATGCCGTCGGCGCTGTCGATCCCGCTCAACATGAGCCTCTACGACTGGGGCTTTGCCAGCGAGCCGGAGCCGCATCTCGGCGGCCGTGTGCTGGCGACACCGCGCGGCAAGGTTATCGGCGGCTCGTCCTCGATCAACGGCATGGTCTATGTGCGCGGCCACGCCCGCGACTTCGACCATTGGGCCGAAGAGGGTGCGGCCGGCTGGGGCTTCGCCGACGTGCTCCCCTATTTCAAGCGCATGGAGGATTCGGATGGCGGCGAGGATGGCTGGCGCGGGCACGGCGGGCCGCTGCATGTGCAGCGCGGCTCGCGTAAAAATCCGCTCTATGGCGCCTTCGTCGAGGCTGGCCGCCAGGCCGGGTTCGAACTGACGGAGGACTATAACGGTTCCAAGCAGGAAGGTTTTGGGCCGATGGAGCAGACCATCAGCGGCGGCCGCCGATGGTCGGCGGCATCAGCCTATCTGAAGCCGGCGCTGAAGCGCAAAAACGTCAGTCTGGTCAAGGGCTTTGCGCGGCGGGTGATCATCGAGAATCAGCGCGCCATCGGCGTCGAGATCGAAGCTCACAAACAGATTCAGGTCGTTAAGGCGCGACGTGAGGTAATCGTCGCCGCATCGTCGATCAATTCGCCCAAGATCCTGATGCTGTCCGGCATCGGTCCGGCCGAGCATCTGCGCGAAAACGGCATTCCGGTGGTGGCCGACAGGCCCGGCGTCGGCCGCAACCTGCAGGACCATATGGAGCTCTACATCCAGCAGGAATCATTGCTGCCGATCACGCTCAATTCGGTGCTGAATCCGTTCTCGAAAGCGCTCATCGGGGCGCAGTGGCTGTTCCTCAAGAACGGGCTAGGCGCCACCAACCATTTCGAAGCGGCGGCCTTCGTGCGATCGCGTGCCGGCGTCGACTACCCCGACATCCAGTACCATTTCATCCCCGCGGCAGTCCGCTATGACGGCAAGGCGGCGGCCAAGTCGCACGGCTTCCAGGCGCATGTCGGACCGATGCGCTCGAAGTCGCGGGGGTCGGTGACGCTGCGCTCGCCGGACCCGAAATCGAAACCGATGATCCACTTCAACTACATGTCGCATCCAGACGACTGGGCGGAGTTCCGCCACTGCATCCGGCTGACCCGCGAGATCTTCGGCCAGTCGGCGTTCGATCCCTATCGAGGCAAGGAGATATCGCCGGGCAGCCACGTGCAGTCGGACGACGATCTCGACATCTTCATCCGGGATCACGCGGAGAGCGCCTACCATCCTTGCGGCACCTGCAAGATGGGCCGCGCCGACGACGTGATGAGCGTCGTCGATCCGGAGTGCCGGGTCATCGGCGTCGAAGGATTGCGGGTCGCCGATTCCTCGATCTTCCCGCGCGTCACCAACGGCAATCTCAATGCGCCGTCGATCATGACCGGCGAGAAGGCATCCGATCACATCCTTGGCCGCACGCCGCTGGCGCCGTCCAACCAGGAACCATGGATCAATCCGCGCTGGCAGGCGTCGGACAGATAGAGCATGATCGTGTGACTGCACGATCCGCATGCCGCGAAAGACAATCTGGAGACTTCCATGCGCGCTCAGCCCACGGCATCGCACTATGTCAACGGACGCTACATCGAGGACGAAGGCGGCGCCCCGCTGCCGGTCATCTATCCGGCAACCGGCGAGACCATCGCCATGCTGCGTTCGGCAACGCCGAACGTGCTGGAACTCGCCGTCGAGGCCGCGCGGGCGGCGCAGCCCGCCTGGGCGCGGCTGAAGCCGGTCGAGCGCGGGCGCATCCTGCGCCGCGCCGCCGACATATTACGCGCCCGCAACGCCGACCTCG
>NZ_RZPI01000803.1:0-2344 GCF_003998715.1 Mesorhizobium sp. M7A.F.Ca.CA.002.15.2.1 | reverse complement strand
CGACAGAGGCATCCCATTTCTCGCCCCTGGAAGCCGCCCATTCGAGCAGCTTGACCGTGCCGTTGATCGCGGGGCCTTCCTCGTCGCCGGTGATCAGCAGCGAGACCGAGCCTTTCGGACCGCCATTGGCCTCGACATGGCGCGCCACGGCGGCGATGAAACAGGCGATGCCGCCCTTCATGTCGACGGCGCCGCGGCCATACATCTCGCCATTGGCGATCTCGGCGGCGAAGGGCGGATGCGTCCAGGCGGCTTCGTCGCCGACCGGCACCACGTCGGTGTGGCCGGCGAACATCAGATGCGGGCCATTGCCGGAACGCCTTGCATAGAGGTTTTCGATATCGGGCGTGCCGTCTTCGGAAAACACCGGCCGATCGACCAGGAAGCCGAGCGGTTTGAGCATCGTCTCCAGCGCGGTCAGCGCACCGCCCTCAGCGGGCGTCACCGAAGCGCAACGGATAAGGGCGGCGAGGTTTTCGGCAGGATCGGTCGGCAGCGTCATGGCAAAAGCGATAGTCGAAAGCGCAGGGCCTGTCACGGCCAGACATAGGGGCCAGCCTCATGGCTGGCGATACCGCCGATATTATGGTTTTCATGTCGTATAGTTGCGACCCGGCGCGGGCGACAGGATGGCAGACAAGGACAAACGGATCGTCATAGCCGGTGCCGGCAGCATCGGCTGCTATGCCGGCGGCTGCCTGGCGCTGGCCAGCCGAAAGGTCATTCTGCTGGCCCGGCCGCGCATTGAGGCAGCGTTGCGGCAGGGTGGATTGCGGGTCAGCGACCTCCAGGGCCGCGATCGCTCGATCAAGCCGGAGGCGCTTGCCGTCACCACCGATCCGGCCGCCACCCTGCCGCAGGCAGACGTGATCCTGGTCACGGTCAAGAGCGGCGCCACTCAGGACATGGCGGATCTTATCAAAGCTCATGCCCGGCCCGACGCCGTGGTGATCAGCCTGCAGAACGGTGTCGACAATGCCGACAGGCTGCGTGCCGGACTTGGCCGGCGAACGGTGCTGGCCGGCATGGTGCCGTTCAATGTGGTGCAGTCGCCGGACGGCGAGCTGCCGCTGCGCGTGCACCGCGCCAGCGACGGCAAGGTGATGGTCGAGGATGGCGATGCCGGCCTGGTCGGCCTGCTTGGCGTCGAAGGGTTTGCGGTTGAAGCGCATGGCGACATGAAGGCGGTGCTGTGGGGCAAGCTGCTGATGAATCTGAACAACGCGCTGGTGGCGCTTTCCGGCCTGCCGCTGGCAACCGAACTGGCCGACCGACGCTGGCGGCTGATCCTGGCTGGCCAGATCGACGAGGCGCTGACGGCGCTGAAAGCGTCCGGCATCGAGCCGGCGCGGATCGCCGGCCTGCGGCCGGCGCTGCTGCCGAAAGTGCTCAGGCTGCCGGACTGGCTGTTCAAGCTCTTGGCGCGGCGCATGCTGGCGATCGACCCGCAGGCGCGCTCGTCGATGTGGGACGATCTTCAGCGCGGCCGGCCGACGGAGATCGACGACTTGCAAGGTGCCATCTTGCGGCTGGCGGGGAAGGCCGGCACGCCCGTGCCGACGGTTCAGCGGATCATCGCCTTGGTGCGCGCGGCGGAAGCGGAGCGGCTTGGCTCGCCGGGCCTGGCGCCGGAGCAGATTGTTGCACCGGCCGGCCGTCGATCAACGTGATCTTCTGCCAGATTTTCCGCGACAGGTTGGACGCCAGGTTCTCGATGTCGTTGACGCCGTCGATGACCACGTCGTCATTGACCGACTGCGCGAACAATGCGGCGATCTTGCCGGTGATCGACAGCATTTCGGAGCAATAGTCGAGGTAACGCGCCAGGTCGGCGGCATTGGTGATGCGGGCGGGCGAATGCGACGTTGGCTTGAAATCGGCCGACAGCGCCGCCGGATCCTTGGTCAGCTGGTGCATGTCGATGACGTGGATCAGCGAGCGCAGGCCATGCAGCTGGCGAAAGACCTGCTTGCGCTTGATGCGCTCCTCGGAGCGGATCAAGGCGAGAAATCCGACAATGGCGAGGATGAACATGTTGAGCGAAGCTTCGATGCCTTGCACAGACTGGACGGCATCACCCGGTTTGGAAATGCGGTCGAATGGCAATACGGTTCCGACGAAGATGAACATCAGTGCGCCGGCAACGACAGCGGCGACGATGAGGCCGCGCAGCCACCAGATCGGCGCTTCCAGGGCCTTGGCGCCCTGTGCCAGGTCGCGCGACAGCGAGACCAGTTCGGCGGCAACGCCGCGCAGGCCGGCATCGGGGAAACGCTCCGCAACGCGCGTCTCCAGCCGTTCTGCGGTCTCGATGATCAGTTTCGGATCAAGCGTACGGTAGCGC
>NZ_RZPI01000802.1:0-2344 GCF_003998715.1 Mesorhizobium sp. M7A.F.Ca.CA.002.15.2.1 | reverse complement strand
GGCTGTAAGCGGGCACTCGTCAAGACGGACGAGGGCAGGCGAGGAGCTCTGGCCCCCTCCCCGGTGGAACCCAACGCATACGCGGCATCCGCGTTGATGGCTGCGAGCCCCACATTTCCATTGAATTCGGCGTCATGACGCCAACTTGCTCGCGCCGCTTCCAAGTCGTCAGTCGTGCTGCCGTCAGCACGAACATAGGGCTGCGCTTCACTTCCCGTCGAAGCCGCGGCAAGCAGCGTCGCCGTCAGCACGCTCCTTTGCAGATGCTTGCCAAAGGTGGACAGTGAGCGCACCTGCGCCGGGCTGTTGGTGCGAACGTAAGACGTCATTGACAACTCCTTTTTGCAAGTCGAGCCCCTTCTCCACCTTCGGCCGCCGTCGACGCGAAGAAGTCCGCATCGCGTTGAAGACGAGCTGCGAAAAAGAGAAAGATGTGTTTGATGGCTGCGGCCCCAACGGTGCCTTCAGATTTGAGATCACTTCCGCCGCGAGCGGCTGAAGCTCCTCGCAACGTCAAATCGAATCTGCTGCCAAGCCTCCAGGAAAGGAGAGCATTGCTCATCTCGCGCTTGTGCATGCAGTCAACCTTCGATCCGTGTTGCCACATCAAGAGCAAATGCCGTGCCAAAGCTCACTGGGAAGTGAACGCATGGCTCTCCCTGAAAACCTCACAAATCCAGCATGGTCAATTGTGCGGAACCCGACATGCGTCTTCTGCCACTGTCAGCTTTCGGACAGGCATGACGCGTTTCGCGCCGACCACCGGTCGATCGGTTTTGGGGCCGGTCTGTTCGCCTCATAAGAGCGCGTTACATTGCGTAGCGGTTTCCCGAGCGCCGCCACATGACACTGGACCTGCAGGTAGCACCGGCTTCTCATCCAGCCTTACTTTGGCCCCCTCGCGTATCAAATTCCCGCTGGCGAGCCCTGCTTTCATAGATCGCACCATGCCGGATGTCTGCTCTGGCGCCCGACCCGCTGGCACGATCTCGATCCGGCATAAGGGCGCAGCATCTTTGCAGGCCGTTTCATCCCGGCGTCCTGCTTGGCTGACAGACCGCACTTGGCGAGCGGTCTCCATGCTCTCTCCAAGGACCATCCCTGCGGCTGGCTTGTCGACCTATGGGCGGGTCCGGCCGCCCGAAACCCTCGCGCCATCAGCTTTTTTCCCCGCCGCCTGCGGCGGCTTCCTCGCGCCGCTTCGCTCACAAAAAAGCTGCCCGCTCGGGTCCTTCACTGTCGCTGCGGCCCTGTCGGATTCAGGCGGTCCTGACGCGCCCATTACGGTGCGCCATCGCAGGGGATGGTCCCCGGCGAAACCACAAAAGGAGACTTCGAAATGACCGCGATCGGTTACGTCAACAAGCAGGAAAACGGCGCCTACAAGGGCCAGTTCAAGACGCTCAGCGTCCGCGCCGACATCGATATCGTCCCCAACCAGGCCAAGAGCGCCGATAACCATCCCGACTTCCGGGTGCTTACGCAAGGGGTCGAAGTCGGCGCTGGCTGGATCCGCACCGGCGAGACTTCCGGCAAGGATTATGTGAGCCTGTCGATTGCAGCGCCGGAGTTCGGACCGCGCAAGCTCTACGCCAATCTCGGCCGAGCCGCCGGCCAGGACGATCACGACACCTACGCCATCATCTGGAACCCGGCCGACTGACCGGCCGAGATAAGAGCCTCGCGCCGCAGCCCCGGCGCGGGGCTCATTCCCAGGAGTTCCACCCAAACCCCGTCCGCCCTAAAGGGCGGCGAAAACTCTCCCCCGACTCTTCGCCCGTCCCCGAGACGATCTCCCTCGCCCATCCTCGCCCTCGCTTGTCCGAAGCGAAACGAGGATCATCATGGACGACGAAAACGAACGCGCGGCCCGCGCGAAAAAGGGCAGCCCGTTTCTCAGCACAGCCCAAGCCGCCTTCTATATCGGGCTCTCCCAGCGCACGCTCGAAAAGATGCGGCTCAAGGGCGGCGGCCCGAAATTCCGCAAGCACGGCCGCTATGTCCGCTATCACATCGACGAACTCGACCATTGGTCGAAAGGACACCCGCAGCACTCCATCGCCGGCGATGGCAAGGCCGGTTCCGGCCAGGGCGGCACGGGAGGCCGTTCATGAGGCGGCGCCCTTCCATCCATCTGATCGGCAGCCGCCTGAGGCGTGTTCGAGCCCGTAAGACGGTCGCCTTGGCCGCGGCCGGTCTCGGTCTTTTGGGCTTCACGGCGCTGGGAAAGCCCGCCCCTTGGCTGGTCTGGAACGCCTCGGCCAGCGCGCCGATCGGCCTTTACCGCATCGCTGCGGGAGCGCTGGCGCGTGGCGATCTCGTGCTCGTGCGCCCGCCTGAATAC
>NZ_RZPI01000801.1:0-2346 GCF_003998715.1 Mesorhizobium sp. M7A.F.Ca.CA.002.15.2.1 | reverse complement strand
TCCTCGAATATCTGGCGAGCAATCGCGGACGCCGGGTCACCAAGACCCAGGTCTTCAACGCCATCTACGGCATCTTCGACGAAGAGGTCGAGGAGAACGTGGTGGAAAGCCACATCAGCAAACTGCGCAAGAAGCTGCGCGAGAAGCTGGGCACCGACCCGATCGATTCCAAGCGTTTCCTCGGCTACCGGCTCGTCTTCTGATGCAGCGCCGCGCCAGCCTCGCGCAAGAAAACATGCGTAGCCTCGCAGCCAGCAGCATGGACACAGCGGAGACGTTTCGATGAGCCTCTATGGAATGATGCGGACCGGCGTTTCCGGCATGAACGCGCAGGCAAACCGCCTGTCGACGGTCGCCGACAACATCGCCAATTCAGATACCACGGGTTACAAGCGGTCCTCCGCCGAATTTTCGACGCTGGTCATGCCGTCGACCGGCGGCGCCTACAATTCCGGCGGCGTCACCACGACGATCCGTCAGGCGGTCAGCGATCCGGGCGTGCTTCAGTACACGACCTCGGTTTCCGACCTTGCCGTCAGCGGCGATGGCTTCTTTGTCGTTCAGGATCCGAGCGGTACCCCCTATCTGACCCGAGCCGGCGCTTTCGTTCCCGACGGTCAGGGCAGGCTTGTCAACTCGGCCGGCTTCCAGCTGATGGCCTACAGTTACGAGAACGGCGTACCGGCAGCGACGGTCAACGGCTTCGAGGGATTGGTCCCGGTTGTCATCTCCGACCAGGGCATGACCGCAACGCCGAGCACCGAGGGCAGCTTTGCCGGCAACCTGCCGGCGGGTGCGACCCCGGTCGCGACCGCCAACCTGCCCGCCGCCAACGCTGCGACCGCGCAATACACGTCGAAATCCTCCATGGTCGCCTACGACAATCTCGGCAACAAGAAGCTGCTCGACGTCTACTTCACCAACACCGGCGCCGGCACCTGGCAGGTGGCGGTCTTCGATCAGTCGAAGGCCACCGCTGGAACATCGTTCCCCTACACCGCCGGCGGCTTGCTGGGCTCGGCCAACCTGACCTTCGACACCACCACCGGCAAGCTCACCGGCACGCCCACCAACGTTTCATTTACCGTGCCGAACGGCGCCACCCTCAATCTCGATCTGTCGGCGCTGACCCAGCTTGGCACCGGCTTCACGGTTTCCGACGCCCAGGTCAACGGCAACGCACCGAGCACCATCGACAAGGTCCAGATCAGCAAGGACGGCACCATCTACGCCCAGTACAAGGACGGCTCGACCAAGCCGCTCTACAAGATCCCGCTGGCCGACGTACAGAGCCCGGACCAGCTCAAGGCGCTGCCTGGCAACGTCTATTCGCAGGGCACCGAGTCCGGCGCGGTTCGTGTCGGCTTTGCCAATGAAGGCAAGCTCGGCTCCATCATCTCCGGCGCGCTCGAGAATTCCAACGTCGATATCGCCGAAGAACTGACCAACATGATCGCGGCACAGCGCAGCTACACCGCCAATTCGAAAGTCTTCCAGACCGGTTCCGATCTGATGGACGTCCTTGTCAACCTGAAGAGATAAGACGGGCGTCGCCCGCGAAAGACCCGCATGTCACTGTCTACCGCATTGAGTATCGCCCAGTCGGCGCTTATGAACACCGCGCGACAGACCAGCGTTGTCTCGCGCAATGTCGCCGACGCCTCCAACCCGGACTATTCGCGGCGCCAGGCCGTCGTCACCAGCACGGCGCCGGGTGCGCGCTCGGTCGATATCCAGCGCGCAGCCAACGAGCTTCTGTTTCGCCAGAATCTCGCCGCGCTATCGGCCTGGAGCGGCCAGAACGCTCTCTACAACGGCATGGATCAGTTGGGTGTTGCGGTCAATGGCGTCGACAATGCGTCCTCGCCCTCGACTGCGATCGCCAACCTGCAGCAGGCGCTGCAGCTCTACGCCACCTCGCCGTCGAATCAGAACCTCGGCGCCTCCGTCATCGACGCCGCCAAACAGGTCGTGCGCTCGCTCAATGAGGGCTCCAAGGCAGTCCAGGATTTCCGCACCCAGACCGACGGTCAGATTGCCACCGCCGTCGACGACCTGAACTCGCTGCTCGGCCAATTCCAGGATGCCAACACGGCCGTCATGTCCGGAACCCGTTCCGGCACCGACGTTTCCGATGCGCTCGACCAGCGCGATGCGCTTTTGAAGAAGATTTCGAACTATGTCCCGGTGTCGACCTTCACGCGAGGCGACAATGACATGGTCATCACCACCGGCGACGGCACGACCTTGTTCGAGACGATACCGCGCACGGTCACCTTCGCGGCGTCGGCAGGCTATACCGCGGGTGCCGCCGGCAATGCCGTCTACATCGACAATGTGCCGATC
>NZ_RZPI01000800.1:0-2352 GCF_003998715.1 Mesorhizobium sp. M7A.F.Ca.CA.002.15.2.1 | reverse complement strand
CCTTGGGGTAGGCCTTCAGTGCTTGATGTTCGGTCGCCCCGAGCGGGACCAGGATTTCCAACTTGCCCGCAGCGGCCTGGAGCTTCTTCGGAATTTTCCGCCGATAACGCCAGCCGGCGACGCCTCGTTTCTGTATGTGCTTCACGTCAATCTTCATAGCTCAGTGTACCCCGCAGTGTATCGCGCGGTGTATCTCTGGGGAAGCGGAAACCCTTGTAGTCCTTGGGTTTCAAGACTTTTCTGGATTAAGTGGCTCCCCGGGCCGGAGCCATGTCAAATAGAATATTAGATAAAATCAGTAATTTAACGGGTTTCTGTATCGCAATTTGTATAGCAATATGGTTAGCAAAGTTCGGTCTCTCTCAGGGTTAGATTTTGAATCCAGTTGCAAACTCTATGGGCCTGTTTGAGCCCGTTGGCCTTCCGGATTGGAGGTGGCCCCAGATGCCTGCCTACAATGGCTTCACTCATGAGGAGCGAGTTCGCGGCTGGCAATTGATACACCACTTCACCGACAAGGGCTTGCTGCAAAAGCCCCAGCGTTGCTCGATCTCGGGCTCCACAGAGAGCCTTCAAACCCACTGCGAGAACTACTATTCTCCATGGTCGCCATATCCGATTAGCCGGCCAATTCACACGGCCTTGCATCGCCGGTTCCGGCAACCTGATCCTTGGAACCGGATCGTAGATAGATACGCCGTAACTGGAGAGGAGTGGTTTTGTGCCCTCGCCACGCAGCCATTTGACTTGGCCGCGATGCTACGTGCCCAGCAGGGGGCTCATATCGTCGACGTTTTCCGAAGAGCGCCTTTCCCTCCGAACAATATTGCCGGTGTCCAGCGCAGCTAACACGGCCGGCCACGACCCTATCGCGAAGCGTGGGGTTGGTATGCAAATAGTTTGTGCCTACTAAGATTCACAAGGGTCTAAGAAATTCATCTCATGCACGTTGCTCGCTCGCTGTCAGCGTCAATCCGGCTGTCTTGGAGATCGCGCACCAGCGCAAAGATCTTGGCGGTATCCATGAGTTCAACGAGATTGACGCGGCGCTCGCCGCTTTCGATGTCTGCAAAGAATGGCTGATCGCTGCCGAGGACTTAGGCGACTTTTTTGCCCTTGCTAGCGCCGCTGCAATCATTCTGTGGCATTCGGAGTGAACCGACTCCAGTGATCAACCCGGCGCTTGTCTGAATCAATCCATCCTGTTCATATGGCCCGCGATTCTCGGGTGGGCACCCAATGACCAACTATACACACTATCACAGCAAATATTTCGCCAACCGTATCATGCTGGAGGGCCGATCCGACGAAGCCTTCGCCAAGTCTCTTTCCACCGCTCGCGTCGACATGAAGCCGCATCAGGTCGAAGCCGCACGCTTCGCGCTGCATTCTCCGCTGTCAAAAGGGGTGATCCTTGCCGATGAGGTCGGGCTTGGCAAAACGATCGAAGCCTGTTTGGTCATCGCGCAGAAATGGGCCGAGCGCGCAAGACGCTCGGTTCGTCCGTCGCTGCCATCACCATGTTTCTGGAAAATGTCATTGGCAGGCTTCGGAAGAACCAAGTGGCCGATGAGAGCGTCGTTGAAGACATCGACGACACGGCGGAGGTCGGCGAGGAAATCGCGGACGACGCTATGTTGGCTGCGGAGAATGGTCAGGGCGAAAAAGACGACGAGGGCGACGCATCGTCCGATGCCATCGATCCGAAGAAACTGGCCGCCGAGATAGCAGAGCTTGACGGCTACCTTGCCCTTGCTCGTTCCATCGGCTCTAACTCGAAAGGCGACAAGCTTCTTAGCCAGCTTCCGGGCGTGCTCGACGAAGTGGTCGCGCGTGGCGGCAAGCGAAAAGCTGTCATCTTCACCGAGTCCGTCCGTACACAGCGCTACCTTGCTGAAATCCTGTCGCAGAGCGGGTATGACGGGCAGATCGTGCTGATGAATGGTAGCAACAGCGACAAGGAGAGCCAGAAGGTTTACGCGGCCTGGAAGAAGGAGAAGGAAGGCACGGACGCTGTCTCCGGTTCGAAAAGCGCGGACATGAAGTCGGCCATCGTGAGCGCCTTCAAGTCGGACGACAAGTCGATTCTCATCGCGACGGAATCCGGCGCGGAAGGCATCAACCTGCAATTCTGTTCCCTGATCATCAACTTCGACCTGCCTTGGAATCCCCAGCGCATAGAGCAGCGCATTGGCCGTTGTCATCGTTACGGCCAGAAGATCGACGTAACAGTCGTGAACATGCTGAACCTGAAAAACCAGGCGGAAAAACGGATTCACGATCTTCTAAAATTCAAGTTCAACCTGTTCGACGGCCTGTTCGGGGCGAGCGATCAGGTTCTCGGCTCTATCG
>NZ_RZPI01000007.1:0-28409 GCF_003998715.1 Mesorhizobium sp. M7A.F.Ca.CA.002.15.2.1 | reverse complement strand
GCGTTTCCAACCGCATCCACACACTGGCGACGGTGCTTGTCGCCGGCGGCACCACCGTCTCGGCGTTCTGGATCATCGCGCTCAATTCCTGGATGCAGACGCCGGCCGGCTTCGAGATGCGCGACGGCGTGGCGCATGCGGTCGACTGGTGGGCAATCATCTTCAACCCGTCGATGCCCTACAGGCTGACCCACATGCTGCTGGCGTCCGGGCTGACGGTGTCGTTCCTGGTCGCTGGCCTGTCGGCGCTGCGCTATCTCACCGGCGACCGTTCGGAATCGATGTGGAAGGCGCTGCGCACCGGCGTCTTCACGGCCGCGATCCTGATCCCGATTCAGATCTTCGCCGGGGACCAGCATGGGCTGAACACGCTGGAGCACCAGCCGCAGAAGATCGCCGCCATGGAGGCCAACTGGAACACCGGCCCCAATGTGCCGCTGGTGCTCTTCGCCCTGCCCGACGAGGCCGCGAAGGAAAACAAATTCGAGATCGCCATTCCCGACGGCGCCAGCCTGGTGCTGCGGCACTCGACCAGCGGTGTCGTGCCGGGACTGAACGATTATCCCGGCAACCATCCGCCGGTCTTTCCGGTGTTCTGGGGTTTCCGCGTGATGGTCGGCACAGGCATATCGATGCTGCTCGTCTCATGGTCGGCGGCCTTCTTCCTCAAGCGCCGGCACAGCCTGCCGAAGCCGCTCGCCATGCTGATGGTACCGATGGCGCTGTCGGGCTGGCTGGCGACGCTGGCCGGCTGGTACACCACCGAAATCGGCCGCCAGCCCTGGCTGGTGACGGGCGTGCTGAAAACGGCAGACGCGGTCGGCCCGGTGGCGGGCAGCCATGTCGCGCTGACGCTGGCGACCTACCTCGTTCTCTATGTGCTTTTGCTGATCGCCTATCTCGGCGTGCTGGTGCACCTGGCGCTGAAGGCGGCGAAGGACGGCGATTCATCGCCGCTGCCGGGCGTCATGAACGCCGCCATGTCACAGCCGGCGGCTGGCGAGTAGGAGAAGAAGATGAGCTTCGACTGGCCAACCGCGCTTCCCCTCATCTTCGCCGGCCTGATGGGCCTCGCCATCCTGATCTACGTCATTCTCGACGGTTTCGATCTCGGCATCGGCATCCTGTTCGCCGCCGCCGAAGACGCCGAACAGGATACGATGATTGCCGCGATCGGCCCGTTCTGGGACGCCAACGAAACCTGGCTGGTGCTGGCCGTCGGCCTGCTGCTGGTCGCCTTCCCGCTGGCGCATGGCGTCATCCTGACGGCGCTCTACATTCCGGTCTTCGTGCTTTTGCTCGGGCTGATCCTGCGCGGCGTTGCCTTCGATTTCCGCGCCAAGGTGCCAGCTGGCCGGAAGCATCGCTGGAACCGTATTTTCTTCCTGGGTTCGCTCATCGCCTCACTGGCGCAGGGCTACATGCTGGGTGTCTATGTGCTCGGCCTCGATGTCGGCCTCGGCGGCATGGCGTTCGGCGTGCTGGTGGCGTTCTGCCTTGCCGCCGCCTACGCGGCGATGGGTGCCGCCTGGGTGATCTACAAGACCGAAGGCGAGCTGCAGAAGAAGGCGGTGCGCTGGCTGCGCACGACGCTGGTGCTGACCGCACTCGGCATGGCCGCGGTGTCGCTGGCGACGCCCTTCGCCAGCCCGCGCATCTTCGACAAATGGTTCGTCTGGCCGGAGATGCTTTATCTGTCGCCGCTGCCGATCCTGTCGGCGCTGCTGTTTCTGTGGCTGTGGCGGCAGACCTTCCATCTGCCGAAGCCCGACGACCGCCATTCACTGACGCCGTTCCTGACGCTGGCGGCCATCTTCGCGCTTGGCTTTGCCGGCCTCGCCTGGTCGTTCTACCCGTTCGTGGTGCCGGATCGCCTGACCATCTGGCAGGCAGCCTCGGCACCGGAAAGCCTGGCCATCATCCTGGCCGGCACCGTGGTGGTGCTGCCGATCATCATCTTCTATTCCTTCTATGCCTACCGGGTGTTCGGCGGCAAGGCGACCGACCTGACCTACGATTGATCCGCTCCATCTCTTTGACGCAAAGCGCCATGGGCTTTCTCAGGAAGGGCTGCTTTCAGATCAGCCCGGAATCGCGCGCGGCAGCTGTGGCCTCGCCACGCGAGATGGCATCCAGCTTACCCAGAACCGCGGAGACATGGTGATCGACGGTTTTTGGTGAAATGGTCAGATGCTCTGCGATCCGCTTGTTGGAGAAGCCGCGCTCGATCAGTTGCAGCACTTCCATCTGGCGTTGGGTCAGGCCGGCGCTGTTGGCGCGCGTGGTCTGGCGCGGCCCCCGGGCGATGCGAATGACGCCGTTGCGCCGCATGATTTCGCGCACATGGCTCGCAACCGGCTTGGCTCCAAGGGTCTCGAATATCTCGAGTGCCGCACGCTGCGCCGGCTCATCGCCCTGGGCGAGCGCGAGCGCACGTTCATAAGGTGCGTTGAGATCCGCCCAGACCGCGGCCGCCCCTTGCCAGTCGCCAGCCAGGAGCATTCGGTACGGCGCGGCCATGCCGGCCGTATCCCCCGCGTCGCTACCGGCGGAGAGGATCTGGCGCCAGCTGGCCAGTTCGGCAAACATAGCCCGCGTCGGCGACAGGGTCTCGGCAAGGTCGATCAGCCGCAGCGCCTCGGCGATTTCCGCCTCGCCGAGCCATGCCTGCTCGGCGACGATGGCGGCGTACGGCAACAGCCGCTGCAATTCGGCTCCCCTTTCCAGGAACCGATTCATTTCCGCCAGCAGTGGCTCGGCCGAAGGATCTCCGCGCCGAAGACGCAGTTTCACCAGGGCCACCAAAGCGGGATAGCGGACCAGCGCCGTCGCCTGGTCATTGCTTATGACATCCAGAGCCTCGGCGGCGGCTTCGTTCCAGTATCCCTGACGCAACAACAACTGTGCCCGAACCCCACGCATATAGTCACGCCAAGTCGCCAGATCGTTCTCGACGCAATAGTCGATGCCGCGATCAAGGAAGGATTGAGCCTGGCTGTAGCCCAATTGGTTGATCTCGCCACAGGCGCAATTGGTGAAGGCACGCGCGGCGTGCTCCTGAAAATTCTGCTCCAGCGCGATTTCAAGGCTGCGGGCGAGATGCAGCCGGCTGCTGGCCAGATCCAGCCACTGCTCGGCGGCGCCGACATTGTTGAGCGCGTGACAAACGACATCCTGCCGGTCCAGCTGCTCGGCAAGCTCGATCGCCCTGCCGCCCAGCGACAGGGTCTCGTCGAGCCTCTCGGCCAGCATCGCCAGCTGCGAAAGGTTCGAATAGGCCATGGCAAGTTCGGCACTGGCGGGAACTGCCTCCAGCAACGCGACCGCCTGGGCGCCGAACAGGTCGGCTGCCGGGCGGTCGCCCAACAGATAGGCGAAGCGCGATAGCCACCTGAGGCTGTCGCCTTCCTTCAGCGTGTTGCCAAGCGCCTTTTGCAACGCGCGGGCTTGTTCCTGCGCCTTGATGGCCTCGTCAATGCGGGCGATCAAGTGACACTCGAAGGCATACTGCTCGTAAAGTCCGGCGCGTTCTTCCACGGGCAAGGTGTCGGCCTGCCGCAAGGCGACCTCATAGTAGCCGGCGGCGTCGCGATGGGCGCCGACACGCGAAGCCTCGCGCGCGGCGATCGGCGCGAATTCGCGCACCGCCTCGAAATTGTGCGCTTCCACGGCGTGATGGACCAGGCGTGCGGTGGCGACGCCGCCGTTTTCAAGCAGCGCCGACAGCGCGCGCTGGTTGAACAGTCTCCTGTAACTTGTCGTCAGCATCATCTCGATGGCGCGGCGTGCGATTTCATGGCGGAAGGCATAGCCATCGCCCAGATCGTCGAGCAGCCCATTCGACACACATTCCGCCAGCTGTCCGGCGCTGGCGACGCCGCACAGGCCCTGCAGAGCCCAAGCATCGGCCCGCCTGGGAAACACCGACACCGCGTCCAGCATCGAGCGGGCACCGGCGGACAGCCGTTCGGCCCGCGCCACAACGGCGTCCCGCACGCTGGCCGGTGGCGTCATCTCATTGTCGGCACACAGGAGCTCGGTGACGAAGAAGGCATTGCCGGCGGTGACCCGGTAGATGGCGTCGCCATCTCGGCCGGCAGCGCTGGCGAGCGACAGGACGGCCGCCTCGCTCAACAGCGGCACGTCGATACGGGCAACGTTGCCCGACGGAATTTCACCCAGCGCCCGGCGCACACGCGCCTGTCCTTCGCTGCGGTCGGTGCGCGCCGTCAACAGGACCAGGATGTGGGTGTTGGCGATGCGCCGGCCAAGAAAGCGGACGAAATCGAGCGTCGCGTCGTCCGCCCAATGCAGATCCTCGATTACCAGAAGCGTCGGCTGGGTCCTTGTCTCGAACACGTCGAGGGCACCGGAGAACAGTGGCAGCCGCTGACCCTGCCTGGCGTCGATCGCCTGCGGCATCGCCCATTGCGCCTCGCGGGCGAGGTCATAGAGCGGTCCGAGCGGATCGGGGATCGACAGGTCCTCGCAGGCGCTGCGCAAGATGCGCGTAGCCTTGGCCGCGCCGGCGACGAAGGCCTCGACCAGTGCGGTCTTGCCGGCGCCGGCCTCGCCCGACAACGCCACCACGCTGCCGCGACCACGCGCGGCTTCGGCGAGAAGTCCGTCCAGCTGCTCCAGCTGTGTCTGCCGTTCCAGAAGCATGATCATCCGCTTTTCGTGATCCGGGTCGCCGCCGCACCCCGCTTTCGTCAGGCAGGATAGCGCGGCCCGGTATCGGCTTTGTGGCTCCAGCAGTGAACGCCGTTAACATGGGGAATCGTCCCACGAAACATAGGGAAAGGTTCCGATGCGCGCCCCTGGCGAGCGTGATCAATGTCCTCCGCGCTCAAAACCGGGCGTGAAACAGTAAAAAGGAACCTGATATGCCTCGCTATGTGGTTGAACGTACATTTCCCAACGGCCTCAGCGTGCCGGTGAACGAGGCCGGCGCCGATGCGCTGGGCGGCGTCATCATGCGCAACGCGGAGAAAGGCGTGACTTGGGTGCAGTCCTTCGTCTCGCCCGACAAGAAGCAGAGCTTCTGCATCTATGACGCGCCTTCGCCGGAAGCGATCCGCAGCACGGCCCAGAAAAACGCGCTGCCTGTCGACAAGATCACGGAGGTGCGGGTTCTTGACCCTTACTTTTACCGTTGACCCGATCGATGAGTATCAAACTGCCCTTCGCGGCGACGGCAGCGTGCCTGACGAATCGTTCAGCGGGCCGTCGGCGGCGTCGAGACCCGTCGGACGAGACCCGTTACCGGGCCGGGCTTTCTGGCGGCTGGCCTCGCTGCTGTTCGCGCCATTGCGCAAGAGTCGGCGTCGATTGCCTCCGCAGGACGATTATCTGAGACGCGACATCGGCCTGCCGGAGCTCGAGGGTCTGCCGCACTACTGGGACTTCACCCGGTACCAATGATGCGTGCAGCCGAGATCCGACGTCGCAGCGGGAGCGGCGGCTCCCGCGCGCCATCAACAAGGAGGAGAGAACATGAACATCCATCTGTGGACCAAACACCTCATCAACCTGTCGATCGCGGCCACGGCGGCCAATGCTCACAACGCTGGCGCGCTGGACGAGAAGGTGCGGGCAGCCAACAGCCGCTTCGAGAACGTGGCGATGGCGACGGCCGAGGGCTATGCGCCGATCCCTTGCGCCAGCGGCATCACCGGCGGCGCCATGGGCATCCACTATGTCAATGCCGGTTATCTGAAGGACGATGCGGTCGAACTCGCCAAGCCCGAGGCGGTGATGTACGAGCCGATGGCAAACGGCAAGCTGAGGCTGGTGGCCGTCGAGTACATCACCTCGAAAGGTCCGGCTTCGCTGGAAGGGCAGCTGTTCAATTTCGACAGCGCGCCCAACCGCTACGGTCTAGGCCCGTTCTATGAACTGCATGTCTGGGCCTGGAAGAAGAACCCGGCCGGCACCTTCGCCGACATGAACCCGACTGTGTCGTGTGACGCGATGAAGGCCATGTAGCCGGCAGGGGCGGGGCGGCTGAGTGCGCAAATCTCCCCCCGCGAGGGGGAGATTGGGCATTCTTAGTTGCTCGCCGACAGCACCAGCACCGGCTTCTCGCTATAGAGCGCCGGGAACAGGGCCTTCAGGTTCGCCACCTTGGGCAGGTCGTTGTAGACGATGTAGGGATAGGTCGGGTTCAGCGTCAGGAAGTCCTGATGATAATTCTCGGCCGGATAGAAGGTCTTGCCGGTTTCCAGCGTGGTGACGATCGGCTCCGGGAACACCTTGGCCTGGTCGAGCTGGGCGATGTAGCTTTGCGCGATCTTCTTTTGGGCATCGTTTTCGGCGAAGATCGTCGAGCGGTACTGCGTGCCGGAGTCCGGACCCTGGAAATTCAGCTGGGTCGGGTTGTGGGCGACCGAGAAATAGACCTGCAGCAGCTGGCCGTAGGTCACCTTCGACGGATCGTAGGTGATCTCGACGGATTCGGCATGCCCGGTGCGGCCTGAGCCGACCGTCTCGTAGACGGCGGTGTCCTTGTCGCCGCCGGTGTAGCCGGAGACGGCCTTGGTGACGCCCTTGACGTGCTGGAACACGCCCTGCACGCCCCAGAAACAACCGCCGGCGAAGACTGCCTTTTCAGTGCCGGTGGCCGCCTTCTCGTCGAGCGCCGGCGGCGGGATCTTCACCGCGTCCTCGGCCGAAACCGCCGGCGTCAGCCAGAAGGCGGCGCCCGCGGCGGCCAGCGCAAGAGCGGCGAGCGCGCTGCGGAAGACGTTCGACGATTGTCTGATGACTGGTTTTTGAATGTCGGTCATGGCTTGAGCTCCTGTGACGTCCATCATGTGGAGTCTATTGGATAAGATACGATCATGCGACGGGCGAGTTGCGGCCGAAGCCTCACTTTCACGTGCATCCGGCTTCGGACCCGCGGGACCGAAGCCGGAAACAGCACCGCCTTTACTTGGCCGGAGCCATCGCATCCGTTGCCGGCTTCATGGCGTCAGCCGCCGGCTTCATGGAATTGGTGGCCATCGGGTCGGCAGGCTTCATCGCATCCGTTGCAGGTTTCATGGCGTCTGCGGCCGGCTTCATCGCATCCGCGGCCGGTTTCATGGCATTTGCAGCCGGCTTCATCGCATTGGTCGCGTCGTCGGCACGGGCGATGCCGCCGGCAAACAGCGCCGTCGAGCACAGAGCGAGAGCGAGCGCCGGCAGCGTCAGGCGGGAAGTGGTCATGATGATCTCCTTGGGGTTGGCGTTGAAGGCGCGCCCTCTTGGCGGCCGTGCTATGCGGCGCCGCTCCATGCGGCGTTGCGCAATTTCTTGTCGAAGCGCGATCTAGTCGGTCGCGGCAGCCAGGATCGGTCCGCCACCGGGCGACTGCACGAGCACGGCGGTGCTCAGGCCGCCGGACGCGGCGGGCAGAGGATATGTCGCGGCCGCGCCGGTCCAGCTGCCGAGTTTTTCGAGCGCATGCACGACATTGGCGTGCGGCAAGGTGCGGCCGGTGTTTTCGCCGCGCGAAACCGGCACCTCGACCACGCCCTTGGCATAGCGCACCAGCCAGACATCGGCGTGGCCGCCAGGTGCGGCGCCGGCGCCGATGCTGATCCTGCCGCCATCGAGTGACAATGCCGGGCCGCTTGTCCGGCCGCTCGCCGCAATCAGCTTTTCGATTTCGCCGGGTGCGGCACCGACGACATCGGCATGGCCGTTGACCACCACTTGCGGCGTGAACGGCCCGTCATGACCGAGCGCCGGCTCATAACTGACCTGGCGCCGGGTGAATTCCTGTTTTCCGAAGATATCCTTCCAGCCGAGATAGTCCCAGTAGGTGACGTTGAACGACAGCGCCAGCACGCCGGGCTGGTCCTTGACCTTGATCAGATTGGCATTGGCCGGCGGGCAGGACGAGCAGCCCTGGCTGGTGAACAGCTCGACCACGCTGAGCGGCTGGGCCGCCGCCGCACCGAGCGACGCTGCCAGCGCAATCGCCGAGAGGCTGGACACTTTGATGAACGTACAGGATCGCGACATCGGCTTGCTCCGTGGGCGGCGGCGCCTGGAAGCACCGCAGATATCCCCACTTCGCCGCTGTCGGCGCCTTCGTTACAGCGCTCACCGGTTTGTGATCGGGCCGCAGGCGTTCTTCCCTTCTCCCCCTGTGGGAGAAGGGAAGAACGCGCCCCTACCGCCAAGGCTGTAGGCTGGTATCCCGTACATAGGCGATGATGGTATCGCTAACGGCGTTCATGTCTTTCAGAACGTCATCGTTCCAAAAGCGCAGAATGCGAAAGCCTTTCTCTTCCAGGTGAGTTTTGCGGACGCTGTCAGACTCCAACTCCGCATGCTGGCTGCCATCGATCTCGACGACCAAGCGTGCTTCGAAGCAGACGAAATCGGCAATGTACTTTCCAATGGGAACCTGGCGCCGAAATTTTATCCGGTCGAGCCTGCGGTCGCGCAGTTCATGCCACAGCCGGTCTTCCGCTTCCGTCATTACACGCCGGAGCGAACGGGCGAAGCTTCGTTTGGCTGGCGGGACAGGTTGATGCGGCATGGCTTAGATTAGCCAGCTATTGCGCTCCGTCCAGCACCCCTCATCCGTCTCGGCGCTACGCGCCGATCCACCTTCTCCCGCAAGGGGAGAAGGCAAGAGGAGCAGCATCTACTGCGTCAGCAGTGTGTCGGACGGTCGCTTGTTGAAGTCGCACTTGCCCATCACGCTGTAGAAGAAGTCGGCGTTCGTAACGTCTGGCAGTGGAGGATTGTTGCCGCCGTCTTCCCATGCCTGATCGCTGGTCTCGCTGCAGGGCACCACGGCGAAGATGTCGACGACCGTGTTGCTGGCAACCTCGACGGGGAGGTATTTGGAAGGGTTCAGGGCCTTTTGTGCCGCGGTGCTGTACCCGGCGCCGAGGTAGAGCCGGTTCGACGTGTCTGTATTGTTCGACCTGAGCGGGTTGACCGGCCCGGACGGCACATCCATCTGCAGATAGAGCTTGTCCATCGTGCTCACGTTGATTGTTGCGCCACTGCTGTTTCCGGCGGAATTCGTGGTCGCGCACGTCGTCTTGAAATAGACGGTGGAGCCGTTCGTTTTTCCGCTTTTTGCCACCGCGGTGCTTTTGTAAACTCCCGCAGTGGCCGTGAAATCGGTTGTTGATCCTACTGTCGTGCACAGTTGGGTCTGAACCAGCGTATCGGTTGGTCCCGTGGTAATAGTTGTCGTCCCGTAACCTTTCGGCTCGGCAGCGGTATAGGTCTTACCACCGCTCGTATAGGAATAACTATACGCTTTGTAGTTGTAGTTGGCCTTCATCATGGCCGTCGGCGTGGTCGTGGAGGTCCAACCGTAGGGAAGGCCGTACAGAGTCATGGTCTTGTTCCAGTAGCCCGAAACGTGATCGACATTGAACGTAGCTTCGACCAGCGCCGGCGTCTTGCTCACCGCCGACGCGACGCCGACCGTTACCGTGGGAATCCTGGCGATCTGCATGAACACGGTCGGCATGGCGAAACTTGCCGAGGCCTGCGCGGTGGCGGTGCCGTTGGCGCTGACGTCGAAGCTGTTCAGGGTCGCTGCGCCCCGCCCGCCGTTTTCTCTGTAGGTATCCTGGAGCATCACCTGGCGCTGCGGCTTCGTCGAGGCCGTATCCATCGTGGTGATCGACAGGATCGCGGCGTCGAGTGCCGCCTGCTCGGTCGACCTGGTCTGGACAGCGGAGGTGTAGTCGACGGAAAAGCCGATCGCGGTGATCAACGGTATCATGGCAAGAATGAGTATCGGTGCGAACGAGCCGCTCCGCGACTCGATAAAACTGCCTGCAAGCCCCCGCATGCCTTCGTCCTTACATCAGATATTTCCCTCCGCTAACATCCCGTTCGCAAATTATGCTCTAACGGGCTTGGTTAAAATTTATAGATTTTTCGCGAAAAGCGCGAAAAAAGCGACAGGTGCCCGTGCTGCCTGCTCCGGCAAAGGCGCACAGCTTGCTCGGGCAAGCCACCCCTGCTAAACGCGCGCCATGAGCACGCCCCTCGACCACATCCGCAATTTCTCCATCGTCGCCCATATCGACCATGGCAAATCCACGCTTGCCGACAGGCTGATCCAGCTGACCGGCGGGCTGGAGCTGCGCGACATGAAGGAGCAGGTGCTGGACTCGATGGACATCGAGCGCGAGCGCGGCATCACCATCAAGGCGCAGACGGTGCGGCTGAAATACCGCGCCAACAATGGCGAGGACTATATCCTCAATTTGATCGACACGCCCGGACATGTCGACTTCGCCTATGAAGTGTCGCGGTCGCTGGCCGCCTGCGAGGGCTCGCTGCTGGTCGTCGATGCCTCCCAGGGCGTCGAGGCGCAGACGCTGGCCAATGTCTACCAGGCGATCGACAACAACCACGAGATCGTCGTGGTGCTGAACAAGGTCGACCTGCCGGCCGCCGAGCCCGAGCGCATCCGCGAGCAGGTCGAGGAGGTGATCGGCATCGACGCCTCCAACGCCGTGCTGATCTCGGCCAAGACCGGCCTCGGCATTCCGGATGTCCTGGAGGCCATCGTCCACCAATTGCCGCCGCCGCGCGAAGGCGACGCCACGGCACCCCTGAAGGCGATGCTGGTCGACAGCTGGTACGACGCCTATCTCGGCGTCATCGTGCTGGTGCGCGTCATCGACGGCGTGCTGAAGAAGGGCCAGACCATCCGCATGATGGGCACCGGCGCCAAATATCTGGTCGAGCGCACCGGCGTGTTCACACCGGCGCGCATCAATGTCGACGAGCTCGGCCCCGGCGAATTCGGCTTCTTCACCGGCTCGATCAAGGAAGTGGCCGACACGCGCGTCGGCGACACCATCACCGAGGACAAGCGCGCCACCGCCAAGGCGCTGCCCGGCTTCAAGCCGGCGCAGCCTGTGGTGTTCTGCGGCCTGTTCCCGGTCGACGCCGCCGATTTCGAGGATCTGCGCGCCGCAGTCGGCAAATTGCGCCTCAACGACGCCAGCTTCTCTTTTGAAATGGAAACCAGCGCCGCGCTCGGCTTCGGCTATCGCTGCGGCTTCCTTGGCCTCTTACATCTCGAAATCATCCAGGAGCGGCTGGAGCGCGAGTTCAACCTCGACCTGATCGCCACGGCACCCAGCGTCGTCTACCGGCTGGCTCTGACCGACGGCTCGATGAAGGAACTGCACAACCCGGCCGACATGCCCGACGTGGTCAAGATCTCGGCGATCGAGGAGCCGTGGATCCGCGCCACCATATTGACCCCCGACGACTATCTCGGCGGCATATTGAAACTCTGCCAGGACCGGCGCGGCATCCAGGCCGACCTGTCCTATGTCGGCAAGCGCGCCATGCTGATCTACGATCTGCCGCTCAACGAGGTCGTCTTCGATTTCTACGACCGGCTGAAGTCGATCTCCAAGGGCTACGCCTCCTTCGACTATCACCTGACCGACTACCGCGAGGGCGACCTGGTGAAGATGTCGATCCTGGTCAATGAGGAGCCGGTCGACGCGCTGTCCATGCTGGTGCACCGCACGGCGGCGGAAAAGCGCGGAAGGCAGATGTGCGAGAAGCTCAAGGAGCTGATCCCGAACCATCTGTTCAAGATCCCGATCCAGGCGGCAATAGGCGGCAAGGTCATCGCCCGAGAAACCATCTCGGCGCTGCGCAAGGACGTCACCGCCAAATGCTACGGCGGCGACGTCTCGCGCAAACGCAAGCTGCTGGACAAGCAGAAAGAAGGCAAGAAGCGGATGCGGCAGTTCGGGAAGGTGGACATTCCGCAGGAGGCGTTTATCCAGGCCTTGAAGATGGGGGACTAGGTCCTTAAGTAGTTTCAAAATAGAAAAAGGGTGCTAAACTGGCCGTGGCTCGGGGGTGATTCATGGCAGCAATTGCAGACTACATTTCTGAAATAATTAGCTTTCTAGTAGGTCTGGGCGCTGGTTCGCTCATAACATTTCAAATTATCAAAAATCGAGCAGGCCCTGGTGGAAACGCCGTTAATCAGGGTGGCGCTACCGCTGGTGGCGACTTAGTAGGACGTGACAAGACGATCACGAAGTAACGTGTCGATAAAGGCGCGTAGCGTGACGGCAAATTCAACCACAGTCGATCAGTCGGGAGCCAGCGCGGGTCGCGACATGGCGGCTCGCGACATCAACCATACTTACAAGAACATCGCCGCAAACCGCGTAAGCGCGATCGAAAAGCTGTTACAAAAGCTTGAGCTTGAAATTGAAAGAAATCAAGTAGCCAGAGACACCATCGACAGACTCAAACGGTTCTATTCTCAACGATCGCACGACGGTGTTCGGGGACTACGCGCAAAGTTGAGCGTGAGTGGCCGAGAGGATTCCTACTCTGATGCCATCGAAATGAAGGAAATGTTCGTCAAACTTCTAGAGCGCTGGTCTCATTATTATTCTGCTCAACAGATAATCGTATATCTGTTGGCGAGAGCTGAACGGCAGTTTAATGATATAATCCTCCCACAAATTTCTACATGTGGCGTGGTGGAAATAAACAAGTTCATGAATGAGCTAATTGTGATTCCAACTGTTGAGGACTGCGGTGCAAGCGTCCTGGAGGTAGATCATAACACCGCAATGGGGATGATTTACTGGCTGGCAGAACAATGTTTCGTCCGTTGGCATAAATGACTCAGCTCTCCTTTCAGCCTGCTTTTGACGCTTTTCATGCGGTTTTTAGGTTTTTACGTCTACGAAATGTGCTCGGCCCTTCGGAGGCGCTGGCCTACGATAAGTTGCGGATTCTGGATTTCTACCTTTTGTTCCCTCACAAAGTTCGGGACATTCGGCTGACAGCCCAGCATCAGAAGTTCAAAAAGCTATCAGACCGATATGCTTTTACTAAACCTTATGGCGAGCTACCCGATGCCAGGTTGGTATTCGAACGTATGCGCCCTATGCAAGCAGCGGCCATTCAAACCCTTGCCGCCAAGTCTTTGGTGAGTGTCGATGCGCTTGCGCAAAAGGAAGTTAGAGCCACAGGGTCCACAATTCCTCGGAGTCTCGCGGAACGAGTAGCCGAGATCAACGAATCTCAGTCCGACCTCATGGATTTCTTGGCCACTCTGGCATCGGACTATCCTCTGCAAGGGGATAACGGGCTGAAGGCGAGAACTGGCCTGTTGGAGCATCGATATGATGCGGTATGAGCCTACGCTGATAGTGACGCGTGTTGTGGTCGAGCGGGGTCATCTCGTTGTTTACAACGAACAGTTCCATGAGGGCGTTAATGTCGTCCGTGGTGATAATTCCTCCGGAAAATCGACTGTTTTAAATTTCATCTTCTATGGACTCGGGGGAGAACTCGCCGATTGGAGCGCAGTGGCTCGCCTTTGCACGAGAGTTGTCGTTGAGGCGCGTATAAACGGGCGCATAGTGACCCTTAGCAGAGAGATTTCCGAGTCGACCGGGCAGCAGCCAATGGAAGTTTTTGGTGGCCCATACGAGATGGCGACAGGGGCTGCCCGATCCGACTGGATACGCTATCCATATAGAGGTACGAGCAATCGCGAGAGCTTTTCGCAAGCAATATTTGGCCTCCTGGGAATTCCGGAGGTATCAAGCGATCTGTCCGGCAACATAACTATGCATCAGATACTTAGATTGCTGTACGCTGACCAGCTAAGCCCAATAGAGGACATCTTTCGTTTCGAAAGATTTGATCAAGCAAATTTGCGAGATACGGTAGGACGACTCCTTTGTGGCGCATACGATAGCGATCTTTACGATAACGAGCAAAAAATAAAGGAGTATAGCAAAGAGCTGGACAAGGTAATTGGGCAGCTACACTCGCTATTTACGATATTGGGCAGAGTAGGAGGGCCGGACCAGGGATTAACTACCGAATGGATTCAGGCTCAGAGACATAACCTGGAGAAGGACCGGGCTGCGGTTCAGACTGCGATCGAACAATCTGAGGCCGCACTTTTTTCCAGCGATGCAAAGGACCAATTCACACTGGACTCGCAAGAAACCGCTTACAGGCGGGTCCAAGAGATTCAGTCGAGCCTCGTGCGGACCCGTCAAGAGCGTGACGCCCTCACGCTTACGATCGCTGATTCCGATGCTTTCATTGTTAGCCTCCGGAACAAGATCGAGGCCCTGAAGGACTCTGAGAATGTGGTCGAAAATATCGGAGAGGTCAGTTTTCAGTGGTGTCCAGCCTGCTACGCGCCTTTGGAGGATGAGCCTGCTCCACATTCTTGCCATTTGTGCAAAACGCCATTTGACTCCGAACAGACCCAAGTACGCATTTCCGGTCTGATTCTTGACACCAGCCTCCAGATCAACCAATCGGAGGAACTTCAAAGGAAGCGAAGTGAGCGCCTAACCCGATTGGATATTTCACTGCGGCGACTCGAAGAAGATTGGCAACAGGCGTCCCAACATCTTGCTTCGGTGCAACGATTGCCATCGACTACATTACGAGACCGTATCGGAGAATTGCACCGACGAGCCGGATACTTGGAGAGACAGGTCGAAGATTTAGATCAGAAGGCCAAATTGGTTGAAACTATACGAGAGCTTTCGAGTCGGCGCGAGGAGCTGGAAGGTGCTATCGCTGGGCTAAAATCCTACAATGATGCACTTCGCGCTCAACAGCAGAATAGACTATCCATCGCCTATACTCGTATCTCTAACGAGGTTAAGGAGCTTCTACGCAACGATTTGAGGCGGCAAGATATATTTGAGGACCCTGAAACTATCAGCTTTACGTTTGGGCAAAACAAGATCGCTGTAGACGGGGAGAATTACTTCTCGGCTAGCTCCAGAGCGATTTTGAAAAGCAGCTTCTACCTGGGATTCCTTGCTGCAGCAACTAAGACGGAGTTCTTTCGCCATCCCCGCTTCTGCATGATTGATACTCACGAAAACATGGGGGTGGAGGCAATCCGCAGCCAAAACTTCCAACTGCAAATCCTCCGTATCTCGAAGGAAAGTAAGGTAGAGCATCAGATAATCTACGCGACTGCGATGATCGAGCCGATCTTGGAAGACGAAGCATATGCAGTCGGGGCGTTTTCCACGAGCGACGAAAAGACGATTGATATCAGGTTAAATTGAAGTGTGAGTCGGGATGGCATCATATCCTGCGCGAACGCGGCGATGGGGCCACGAAATGGCCATTTCTCCGATTGCGTGGCTCTGAGAAGCGCGACTGTTGTGTTCGGGAGGGCAGACCCACCTCGGGGTATTCTCTCCCCTCAAATGCGCACCACATCAGACACCACCGCCGCGGTCGGCCTTGCGGCGGCGCCTTCGGGCTGGCCGGCACCTTCGTCGCCAGCGCGCCGCTGCGCGAAACGCTCTGGACGATCGACGGCGTGGCTCTCGTGGTCGCCACCGCGCTGCTGACGATGAAACACCAGCGGCTGGGCAATGATTGCATAGCGGCCGGCTTCCTGACCTTCCTGGCCGGCGAGACCCTGTTGATGGCCGGCAATGCGGCGGGGCTTGAGGCCAGCGTGCCGTCCTATGTCGGCGGCATCTCGCTTTGGGCGGCCGCACTGGTCATGGTCAGCGCGCCGAAGACATTCGCCCTGTGGATGCGCCTCACCGCGCTCGTGGCCGCCGCGCTGTTTGTCGTCTCGGCTTGCATGATCCTCTGGGGCGCGCCCTTGCTGCCGACCTCGGCGCCGCTGCCCGCCGCCGGCTATCCGTTCCTGGTGCTGACCTTTGTCGGCTGGATCTGGACGCTGCTGAAGCCGGCCCGGTGAGCCTTTGTTCGCTTCCGTACCAAACGTCCGGCCTGGTTGATCGGGCATCGGCGGAACGGTAAAAAATCCGGGCGGCGGACCCAGGTTCGCCAGTGGCCGGCGCGGGCTCAGGCAACTGCCTCACCGGCATTCGCGCCGGCCATTTTCAACCCGTCAGATGATCGCAGCGATCCACCGGCTAGCCCTGCACTTGAAGGGGCGCTGACGCTTCTGACCTTCTCCCCTTGTGGGAGAAGGTGGATCGGCGCGCAGCGCCGAGACGGATGAGGGGTGCGTGACGGAGTGAGGCGGTGAAGGTTCTGCTCTGGGTCAGGGCGTTTACTGTTGGCGTATCGCCAAGCTGGAACACCCCTCATCCGTCTTGCCGCTGCGCGGCAATCCACCTTCTCCCACAAGGGGAGAAGGTTAGAAATGCCGGCGCATCACCGTCGCCCGGCCCTTCGCAGGCTCAGAGCGTTCGAGGCTCGTAAAGCCAAGCAATTGGCTTTACGTCCGCTAGCGCGGACCGCCTCTCAACTCTCAATCCACACCTTCTCAAAGTGCTGCTCCAGCGCCTGGTGCTGTTCGCAGCCTTCGACGCCTTTGCGACAGGTCCGGTAGACCGAGCGCCAGTAGGGTTGGATGATGATGCCCGAGTCGCGCAGATTCTGCTCGATCTTGCCCATGATCTCCTTGCGCGCCTTGGCGTCGGGTGTCGCCAGTGCCTTGTCTAGCAGCGTGTCGAATTCGGGATTGGCGTAGGCGCTTTCGTTCCAGGCGGCGCCGGATTTATACGCCAGCGCCAGCACCTGGACGCCGAGCGGGCGGCCGAGCCATTCGGTGCAGGAGAAGGGGTATTTGCTCCAGTCGTTCCAGAAGGTGGCGGCCGGCAGCACGGTGCGCTTGATCTTGAGGCCGGCCTCGCGCATCTGCGCGCCGATGGCGTCGCCGGTGCTCTTTTGCCATTCGACATCGACGGAGATGAGCTCGAATTCGTGGTCTGATTTGCCGGCCTCGGCCAACAGCTTCTTCGACTGCTCGACGTCACGCTTCGCCGGGCCGATATCGGCATATTCGGGGTGCATGGGGCCGACATGGTGATTTTCGGCGGGCTTGCCGCGGCCGCCGAGACCGAGCGCCAGCACGGCGGCATTGTCGACGGCGAGCTGGGCGGCGCGGCGCACCTTGACGTCGTCATAGGGCGCGTTGGCGACATTGAAGCGGGCGACGATGGTCGAGCCGGTGGCGATCTCGGAGTTCATCAGCCCCATCTGCTCGGTCTGCGAGACGGCATCGGAAGCGGTCTCGTGGTCGGTGTCGATCTCGCCGGATTCGAAGGCCGAGAGCATGGCGTTGGGGTCGGAGCCGTAGTCGACCCATTTGATGCCGTCCAAGTAGAATTCGCCCTTCCACCAGGGCTTGTCTTTGCGCTTCACCTCGGCACCGGTCTCGGCATCCCAGCTGACCAGCTCGCAGGGACCGGTGGTGATGGCCAGCGCCTTCAGGGGATCGCCGTCGCCCTCATAGGAGCGGTGCATGATCAGTGCGGGATAGTCGGCCATGCCGGCGATCAGCGAGATGTCGGGCTTGGGCAGGTTCAGCTTGATGGTGAAGTCATCGACCTTTTCGATGCCGCCATCGACCACCTTCTTGGTGTCGGCATTGACCAGCGCGCCCATGCGCGCGGCGACCGAATTGCCGGGCACCGAGGCATCGCACCAGCGGGTGAGGTTGTGGATGACATCGTCGGCGTTGAAGGCATCGCCGTTCGACCACGAGATGCCCTTGCGCACATGCAGGGTCAGCATCCTGGCGTCGTCGCTCGCCTCCCAGCTTTCGAGCAGCCAGGGCTCGAAGGAGAAGTCGGTGTTCCAGCGCACCAGATATTCGTTGCAGTGGCGGGCAACGTTGGACATCTCGACGCCGTCGAAGGTGCGCGGGTCCTTGAAACCCTTGACGTTCATGGCGACGCGCAGGACGCCGCCCTTCTTGGGTTCCGCCGCGCGGGCAGGGATGGTGCCAAGTCCGCCCAGCGCCAGCGCCCCGGCGGCGCTGACGCCGAGCCCGGCCATCAGCGCCAGATATTCGCGGCGGTTGATGCCGCCGGCCTTGAAATCGTCGGCCACGGGTTTGGCTTGCGGGTGGAGTTTGCGGTCGGTCAGCATGAATTTCATCGTCGTTCCCCTGTTGTTGATGCATGCCGCCCAAAAGTGCCCAGCGGTTTTGGGACAATGGCATGCACAGAAAAATCGCCCCGGCCGATCGACAGGCGCGGGGGCGGACGCGACCGCCGGGGCGCCGTTGCCTGAGGGGGAATGATAGAGCGGGGTGACGCCGCGGAGTGTTCGCTTTTCCGCAGTGATTGTGCGGGGTTCCGCGGGGGGAGTCGGCGATTGGCGTATGCGTTGGACGATGGCGCGGCGCGAATCTCCCTCCTTGAGGGGGAGATGTCGCCGAAGGCGACAGAGGGGGTCGGTACGACGGGACTCGACCTCCTATGTTCCATTGTTGAAAAGAGGATGCCGGCGCTTCACGCGAGACGCCCCCTCACCCAGCCTCCGCTTCGCTCGGCTGACCTCTCCCCGAGGGGAGAGGAGACTTGCAGCGCCGGCGCTTCCCTCTTCTCCCCAGCGGGGAGAAGGTGGCCGCGAAGCGGCCGGATGAGGGGGCCTTCGCTATGTTCAATACGGCCACTCACCCCTGCCCAGCGCTGCAACCGCAGCCACGATCCGCGCAAACGCTTCCGCCGCCGCCGGCACCGTGGTGCGGGCACGCAGGAAGCTGTGCACCAGCCTCGGCTCTTCGTGCCACCACGCCTTGCCGCCGGCGGCCAGAATGCGGTCGCGGTAGGTCTCGCCATCCGAGGACAACGGGTCGCATTCGGGGGTGACGATCACCGTCGGCGGCAGGCCGGTGAAATCCTTGTCGCGCAGCGGCGCAAAAGTCGGATCGTCAAGCGATTGGCGCCTGGCCGAACGGACGTCGCGGTAGAAGGCGATGTCGGCCACCGACAGCAGCGGCGCGTCGGCGTGTTCGATGTAGGAGCCGGCGCGCTCGTCGCCGCCGAGCTCGGGGTAGATCAGCACCTGGCCAATGGCAGCGCTGGCGTGGCGGCGCGTCGCCTGCGCCACCGCCGCGGCGAGATTGCCGCCGGCGCTTTCGCCGCACAGCACCAGCGGCAGGCCTGATCTCGCCGCTGCCCATTCGAAGGCGGCCACCGCATCATCGAAGGCGGCGGGATGAAGATGCTCCGGCGCCAGCCGGTAATCGACCGACAGCACGTCGAAACCTGTGCCGGCGCAGAGCTCGGCGCAGATGTCGTCATGGCTTTCGAGCCCGCCGAGGATGAAGCCGCCGCCGTGGTAGTAGACCACCATCGCCTTGGCGGCGTTGCCCTCGAGCCGGTAGCGCCGGACCGGGATGTCGCGGCCGGCGGCGGCGATCAGCCCGTCGCTGGCCTTGACGCCGGGCGGGCGGCCCTGGTGGAAAGCCCGGCTCATCCTGTCATAGACGGCGCGCTGCTTGTCGATCGGCAGGCCGATGATCTCGGGCGGATGCCAGGCGTTGACGGCGTCGATATAGGCCCAAAGGGCCGGGTCGAGCCGTGTTTCGTAGGGGCCGCGCGTCATAGATCGGCGTAGAGCGCGGCCGCGTTGTCGAAGCTGAAACGCAGCGGCACCGAGCCCTCGACCTGCCAGACGGTGACGGTTTCGCCGGCCAGCAGCCGGCAGGCGCCGTCGGTGTCGGTGACGGCGCCGCCATAGAGCCGGTTGGCGAGGTTGAGGATCCCGGTCTGGTGCATGGCCGCGCTGCCGCTGCCGCAGGCATCCTTGACCAGCAGCACGCGAAAGCCTTTGGCCACCGCATCCTTGACCGACGCGTCGATGCAGGCCTCGGTCCAGACGCCTGATATGACCAACCATTCGATGCCGGCCGACTTGATGTCGCCCGCCGCCGGCCCGGTGCGGAAGGCGCTGGCCTCGGCCTTGATCAGCAGCGCCTCGCCCTTGGCCGGCGCCACCTCATGGCAGATTTCGGTCAGCGGATCGCTCTTGTCGGAAAAGGCCGACTTGCCGTCCTCGCCGAGCGGATGAAACGGGCGGTCCTGCTTGTCGAGATCGACGATGTAGGCCCAGTGGTAGAGCGGCACCTGGTTCCGCCGCGCCGCCGCCTGCAGGCGCTGGACGTTGGCGAGGATCGTGGGAAAGCCCTCGACGAGGTAGCGCGGGTCCTGCCGGTGCTCTTCCTGCAGGTCGATGAAGATCGCGGCCACCGTGCCGGGCTTGAGGGAGATGGGCGTTTTCATGCGGCGCCTGCGTGATGCATGGGCGAGGCAGTCAAAGACCCTTCCGTATGCCGGCGGGACAGAGGGGGGCGCCAGGCAACGAGGCGCTCATTGGTTGCCCGTATCAAACCTGCGTCTCCAGAAACTCGTCCTCATAAGGAAAGCGCGACAGAAGCTCCGTGCCCGTCTCGGTGATCAGGATCTCGTCCTCCAGCTTGACGCCCTCGCGGCCGCCCTTTTCGCCGATATAGCTTTCGACGCTCACCACCATGCCTGGCACGATATGGCCGTCGCGGCCATAGGTCTCGTAATCCATGGCATGCGCGATGAACGGCGTTTCGCCATGCATGCCGACGCCGTGCATGACCGAGGTGTAGCGCTGGTCGACGAAACGGTCGGGGATCTTCCACGCCTGCTCGGCGATCTCGCGGAAGGCCATGCCGGGCTTGACGATCGAAATGTTGTGCTGAACCTGATCGTGCGCCATGCGGTAGAGCGACTTCTGGTAAGGGGTCGGCTTGCCTGGCCCGCAGCGGAAGGTGCGCGAGAAATCCGAATAATAGCCGTAGCAGCCGATGGTGTCGGTATCGAGCGCCAAGAGTTCGCCGGGGCGGATCTTGCGGCCGCTGGCCTCGTTGAACCACGGGTTGGTGCGCTGGCCTGATGTCAGCAGCCGCGTCTCGATGAACTCGCCGCCCTGGCGGATGACCTCGCCATACATGATGGCGAACAGGTCGTTTTCGGAAACGCCGGGCTTGATCGCCTCACGCACCGCATAGACGGCAGCCTCGGCGCCGGCCATCGACACCTGCAGGCATTTCACTTCCTCCGGCGTCTTCACCGCGCGCACCGCCAGGATTTCGCCCTGGCAATCCCTGACCTCACAGCCGCGCTTTTCCAGCGCCAGCGCCTGCAGATGGCTGCAGCGGTCGAGGCCGAGCTTCATCGAGCCGCCGCCATGCTTTTTCAAAAGCTCGGCGATCTCGTCGGCGAACGGACCTGCGGTCTCGTCGTCGCGGCCCGAGACCGACGACCAGACCAACTTGGAAGGCCGCGCCTCGTCGATCGTGTCGAGTACCATGGAGACATGATAGCTCTGCGGGTATTCGAACAGCACGATCGGCCCGTCGGTCGGGATAAAGAAATAGCGGGTCGAGTTGCGCAGGAAATAGCCGAACATGTTGCGCGAGCCGGTGGCGTAGCGCTGGTTGTACGGATCGAACAGCACCACGCCGCCATAGCCGGCCTTGCGCATCCAGCCGCGCAGCTTGGCCAGCCGGCCTTTGCGCAGGGCATCGGCATCGATGAAGGACGGTTCGGTGTCCGACAGCCACATGCCGCCGGCCGGATCGGCCGCCGCGGGGTGGCGCATGCGATCCTTGAAGTTCACGTCCTCGGTGCTGTCGGGGTCGAAAACGACGATGCTCATGGGCTCGGCCTTGGCTGGGTTGCGAGGTCGCAGCATGGCGCAAGAGGGGCGGGAGGATTGTGCGGAAAACCGCAGCTGTTGTGCGGGATGCCGCTGGCTAATCGGTTGCGTCGCGATCCTTCGCGCCCCCCTCTGCCCTGCCCGGCATCTCCCCCTCAAGGGGGAGATTGGCATTTTCGATGCCGCCGTTCTTTTCTTCAACATCTGAGATTGGCGAAAGCAGAGATGCAGTCCGATCTCCCCCCTTGAGGGGGAGATGTCCGGCAGGACAGAGGGGGGCGCTGTCCCGCCAACATCTCACCGCGTCAGCGAGCGCCAAGCCTAATGCCGTCGCGCCAGCTTCGGCGGATGGCCATGCTCCTCGCGAAACGCCCGGGCAAAACTCGACATCGAGGCAAACCCACACGCCAGCGCCACGTCGCGCACGGCGAGCGTCGAATGCGCCAAAAGATCGGCGGCGCGTTTGAGCCTCAGGCGCCGGTAATAGCCATTGGGCGAGATGGCGAGTTCGGAGCGGAAGGAGCGCTCGAGCTTGTCTGAGGACACGCCGAGCTTCGCGGTCAGCTCGGCCATGCCGAGCCGCTCCTCGACCGCGTCCTCCATGATGGCGATGGCCGACAGCACCAGCTCGTTCTGGACCCCGGTGCGCAGGCGCAGCGGCATCATCTTGCGGTCGATGCTGGAGCGCAGCTGGCTGTGCACGAACCATTCGGCGACGCCGGCGGCAAGCTCGGCGCCGTAGTCGCGGGTGATGATCTCCAGCATCATGTCGAGGCTGCCGACACCGCCGGCCGAGGTGAAGCGCTTGCGGTCGATAACATAGAGGTCGCGCCTGAGCTCGATGTTGGGGAAGGCTTCGGTGAAGGCGGCCTGGCTGGTCCAGTGCAAGGTGCAGGCATGGCCGTCGAGCAGGCCGGCGCGCGCCAGGAAGAACGCGGCATCCGCCACCGCACCGATATGGGCGCCATTGCGCAGGCTCTTGCGGATCCAGTGTGCAGCGTCCTCGGCGACGAGGTGATCGGCATCGCCGCCCGAGCAGACGACGATGCGGTCGACCTTCGGCGCATCCTCGGCGTAAAAGCCCGGCTGGATGACGACGCCGTTCGACGCCTCGACCGCACCTTTCGTGCCGCCGACGATGATCCAGCGATAGCATTGCCGTTTCGCCAGGACATTGGCGGCGCGCAGCGGCTCGATGACCGAGCTGAACGCCATCATCGGAAAACCTGGGAACACCAGCACGGCGAAAGTGAGGGGTTCAGTGGGCTTGGGTGGTTCGCGCGTGGCCATGGGGCGCTACATTTCGGGCAGATGGGGTTCGGGGTCAATTGGCCGGTCCATCATCATGAGACGTCCGCGCGCCGCCCCTTGCCCTTCCTCTCCCTCGTCGATCGGGGGAGAGGTGTCGAGCGAAGCTCGACGGAGTGGGGGTCGACCCTCGCCGCGCGCCCTGAGGTCTCTTGCTCGTCAGATTGTGCCTGTCTTGCGGCGACTGCGCGTCTGCGAACGCCTTCCCCCACTCCGTCTCGGCTTCGCCGAGCCACCTCTCTCCCCTCCGGAGGGAAAGGAAAGGAGCCAAGGCAGGGCGATGAGGGGCAACGCTGAAGTTGCAAGTTGATTAAGCTTCTAACCCGCCAGCGCCTGCTCCAGATCCGCAATCAGATCATCGCCATCCTCGATCCCCGCCGACAACCTTACCAGCGAATCCGATATGCCGATCTCGGCCCGTTTCTCCGCCGGTATGGAGCCATGCGTCATCAGCGCCGGGTGTTCGATCAGGCTCTCCACACCGCCGAGGCTTTCGGCGAGCGTGAACAATTGCGTGCGTTCGAGGAACTTTTTGGTGCCGGCTAGGTCGCGGTCGAGCACGGCTGTGATCATGCCGCCGAAGGCATGCATCTGCTGGACGGCGACGGCGTGCTGCGGGTGGCTGGCGAGGCCGGGATAGATGACGCGGCGGACGTCGCGGCGCGCTTCCAGCCATTGCGCGATCTTCAGGCCGTTGGCGGAATGGCGCTCCATCCTGAGCGCCAAGGTCTTGAGGCCGCGCAGCGCCAGAAAACTGTCGAACGGGCCCGAAATGGCGCCGATGGCGTTCTGCAGGAATTTCAGCTGGGCGGCCAGATCCTTGTTGTCGCCGACCACGGCGACGCCGCCGACCATGTCGGAATGGCCGTTGAGATATTTGGTCGTCGAATGCACGACGATGTCGATGCCGAGCTCCAGCGGCCGCTGGATATAGGGGCTGCAGAAGGTGTTGTCGGCGACCGTGAGAATCCCCTTGCGCCTGGCAAGTGCGGCGACGCCTTCGAGGTCGACGATGCGCAGCAGCGGGTTGGTGGGGGTTTCGACCCACAGCATTTTCGTCTCGGGCCGGATCGCGGCCTCGACGGCGGCAAGGTCGGTGAAGTCGACGAACGAGACCTGCAGATCGGCCGAGCGTTTGCGCACCCGCTCCATCAGCCGGAAGGAACCGCCATAGATGTCGTCGGTGGCGACGATATGCGCACCGGAATCGAGCAGCTCCAGCACGGTGGCGATCGCCGCCAGCCCTGACGCGAAGGCGAACGCGGCCGAGCCGCTTTCGAGGTCGGCCACCGCGCGCTCGAAAGCAAAGCGCGTCGGGTTCTGGCTGCGGGCATATTCAAAGCCCTTGTGCACGCCGGGCGATTGCTGGCCATAGGTCGAGGTGGCGTAGATCGGCACCATCACCGCGCCGGTCAGCGGGTCGTGGCTCTGGCCGCCATGGATGGTGCGCGTCGAGAAAGCCAGACGGTTTTTCCCGGCTGGCGGAGTATTGCTGGTCATCGTGCGCGCCTCAGATGGTTGATCAGATCGATGCGGGTAATCAGGCCGACGAATTCGTCGCCGTCGAAGATGATGGCGACCTCGTTGCGGTCGAACACCGGCAGCAGCGCGTCCAGCGTCTGGCTGGCCTGCAGCGTGTGCAGGTTGGAGGTCATGGCCGTGCGCACCGGGCCGTTGAAGCGCTCCCAGCGGCCGTCATAAGGGCCGTCGACCTTGGCCAGTATGTCGCTTTCGTCAACGATGCCGACGAGCTTGCCATTGTCGAGCACCGGCAGCTGCGAGACATCGGAGCGGCGCATGCGGCCATAGGCATTGAGCAGGCTTTCGTCCGGGCCGACATAGACGGTGTCGCCGGTGCGGTGCGAGCGCATCACCAGGTCGCGCAGATCGCCATGCTGCTCGTGCTCGGCCAGCCCCTGCTCGGCCAGCCAGAAATCGTCGAACACCTTCGACAGGTACTTGTTGCCGCTGTCGCAGACGAAGGTGACGACGCGTTTGGGCACCGTCTGCTCGCGGCAATAGCGCAGCGCCGCCGACAGCAGCGTGCCCGAGGATGAGCCGGCAAGGATACCTTCCTTGGACAAGAGGTCGCGCACCGCCAGCATGCTCTGCTTGTCGGGGATCGAATAGGCCTTCTTGACCAGCGACAGATCGGCATTGGGCGGCACGAAATCCTCGCCGATGCCTTCCACGGTCCAGCTGCCGGCCTCTTCCATCTTGCCGGTCTTGATCAGCGGCGCCAGCACCGAGCCGACCGGATCGGCCAGCACCATTTCGGTCTTCGGCGACACTTTTGCGAAGTAGCGGCCAAGCCCGGTCAGCGTGCCCCCCGAGCCGACGCCGACCACCACGGCATCCACATCACCGTCGAGCTGCGAAAAGATCTCCGGGCCGGTGGTGGTTTCATGCGCCAGCGGATTGGCCGGGTTGGCGAACTGGTTGGCATAGAAGGCGCCGGGCGTTTCCGCCGCGATCTTCTCGGCCATGTCCTGGTAATATTCGGCATGGCCCTTGCCGACATCGGAGCGCGTCATGCGCACTTCGGCGCCGAGCGCGCGCAGGTGCTGGATCTTTTCGCGCGACATCTTGTCGGGCACCACCAGCACGATGCGATAGCCCTTGGGGATGCCGACCTGGGCAAGGCCAAGCCCGGTGTTGCCGGCCGTCGCCTCGACAATGGTGCCGCCGCGCTTGAGCTTGCCCTGCTTTTCAGCCGCGGCGATCATCGACAGCGCGATGCGGTCCTTGATCGAGCCGCCGGGATTCTGGCTTTCGAGCTTGATGAACAGCCGGCATTTGCCGGTGTCGAACTTGGTCAGCTCGACCACCGGCGTCTGGCCGATCAGGTCGAGCACCGACTTGTAGGGCGGACGCAGGCGGGACAATTCGGCTTCCGAGGGGGCACTGTCCAGTGTGGCGATCTCATGCTCGCTCATATCGATGCTCCATGACCAAGCGACCGCCTCTGGGCAGGGCGGCAGCGTAGCCTCTTTTCCAGCCCTTTGCAGTCGGAAAGAAGATAGATCGTGCCAATCAACCGGCCAGATGCGGAATGAAATTCCGGTTTGTGCCTCAAGGGCTTGGAGGGTGTGTTGAGATTCAGGTCAGGCCGAGCCGAAAATGGCAGATTCCGAGAACCGGAGCAGAGCGTACTTTTGGGTACGTGAGCACCGGAAGCCACAGGAAGCCGCATTTGCAGGCCGGCATCACCTGAATATCGACACAGCCTACCCCAGCAGCTGCTTGCTCAGCCTCGCACACTGCACGCGGATATCGGGGATGGCGTCGATCTCGAAGAAGGTGCCGCGCGTCAGCGGGCCGACGGCGAGGATCTTGGCCGAAACGGTTCCGTCGCCGGCGATGATCTCGCATTTGGTCGATACGTCGAGGCCGATGCGCAGCGGATCCGGCCTTGCCAGGCCGCGGTCGACCAGCGAGCGCACGACGCTGTTCGACGAGGTCGAGATGTCCCTGACGATGCCAGAGCAATCGTAGATGCGGGCAACCTCGAAGGTCTCGAGACGCTGCGTGTGACGCGACTGGACCTGGACGGTGAATTCGCCGTTGCGCGCAATGTCGACGACGCGGCCGGCGACCAGGCGGATGCGGCCGGATTGCACGGCCTCGGTGACACGGGCGTAGACCTCGGGCGCCATGCGATGGCGGTGGATGTCCCACCAGGCCTTGGTGTGCTCGACGAAGCGGCGTTTGGCGGAAGCCGGCCAGTTCTGCCAGATCTTCTGGTTGAACGGCCGCAGCCCGTCGACGACGTCACGCCAGTCGATGCCGGCCTTCTGGTTTTCCTTGATCAGGTCGCGGAACCAGCCGACGAAATAGGAGAGCTGCGTGCCGAGCGGAATGTCGGCGACGTCGAGCTTGATCGGATTGCCCTTGCGATGCGGCGAGGGCAGCAGGCCGCGCCTGGACACAGCTATGATGTCGCCGCGATGGCCGCGTTGCTCCAGCGCCAGGAAAGCATCGACCATGCTGAGGCCGGTGCCCAGCACCATGACGCCGGCGCCGGGCGGAAGTGCTGTGTCGGCTTCCGATCCCATCCTGATGGCATGGCCTTGCGCCGGCTCCTCGTCGTGGCCGGTGGCCAGCACGGCGAGATGCGCAACGACGCTGGTGCCGTTGGCCAGCGCCACTTCGACGCCGGAGGCGGTGGGCGTGATCGAGAGGCTTTCCTCGCGGATCAGCCGAAGCCGACCGCTCTGCTTTTCCCGCGCTTCCAGATCGACCAGCAACTCGCCGAGATAGCGGGCATAGATGCTGCGTGGCGCATAGAAGGGCGCCTCCTCAGCCGTTGCCAGGCCGCGTTCCTGAAGCCAGCGCCAGAAATTGCCGGGATCGTCGGCATAGGCGCTCATGCCGGCGGCGCTGACATTCAGTACATGCGCCGACAGCAGCGTCGAATAGGCGATGCCCTGGCCGAAATGCGGGCGCCTTTCGATCAGCGTGACGCGCAGGTCGGGATTGGGCGACTTCAGGAGATGCGCGGCCAGCACGACGCCGCTGGCGCCGCCACCGACAATGATGATGGAGTTGGCGCGCCCGGTCATAGGCATGCCTTCGCTCTGCGCAGCGCCAGTGTCAGGCCTGGACCTTCACCGCGACCGGCAGATCGCCGATGCCGACCGACAGGTCGTCGAGAGAGATATCGCGCATTTCGGCGAGGCTGCGCTGATCGAGCACCTCGGCGATCGCCTGCCGGACCTCGAGCATCAGATGTCGGACTTGGCATCTCGCCTCGTTGCAATCTTCACAGCGCTGGTACTGGGTGCGGCTGGCGCAGGGGATCGGCGCCAGCGGACCGTCGAGGACGCGCACCACATGGCCGACCTTGATCTCGTCGGCGGGGCGCGCCAGGCGATAGCCGCCATCCTTGCCCTTGCGGCTCTGGACGAAGCCGGCATTGCGCAACTCGCCCAGGATGGCGTCGAGAAATTTCTTCGGGATGTTGTTGCCGGTGGCGACGTCGTTGACGAAGGCGAGCTGCCCGGCCGGCAATCGCGCGAGGTGGACAAGCGCCTTGAGGCCGTACTTACCTTTTTTGGTGAGCATGAGATCAAATTTTCTCTGGCATGCGACGGCATGGAACCATCGGTTGCAAAACGCCTGGCGTGCGTTGCCGCCGCGTCCAAGCCCGCATGACACATAAATTCTAGTGACATGATGTACAAGCCGAGAACTTCTGATTTTGCTTCGTTTTCAAGCCGCGCGGGCCATTTTGACTAGCCTTTGTGCCCACAGGGACACAAAAGCGCACGAGTTTGGGGGCGCGATCATCGCGATATGGTGACTGCTCATCGTCGCCTCCAATCTCAATGTCGATAAGATTACTATACTTACCCTCGAACACGCGGAATGGGTTGTCAAATCGGCGGTTATTTGAGGCATGAATTTGCCTGGAAGAGGCCGGAAGCGGGAATTCTAGTTCGCGGTGGGCGTAGGCGGAGCCATCACCGCAGTTCAGGAGGTTAAAGGTCGGTGGAACAGAGGGGGGCGCTGGCCCGCCGGCGTCGAAAGGCCTGCCCTGTGGCGACACTCTGCCCCACCGCAACCACCCTATCCGCCTCACCACCTCACCATCGACAGCTTTTTTCTAACAAGCCCGCCTTGGTTGGAAGGATTTAACTCTACAAGAACCATAGAATTAGCTGACTATTATGAAG
>NZ_RZPI01000079.1:0-12460 GCF_003998715.1 Mesorhizobium sp. M7A.F.Ca.CA.002.15.2.1 | reverse complement strand
ACCTCCAGCCGGCGTTCGTCGGCCGCGGTCAGCCGCTCTTCGGCGCGAACGCGGCTCTCGCGCGCCTCAGCCAGGAACTGGATGGCGCCGGTGGCGGCCTTGTCCAGTTCGGATTGCCGGTTCTCCGCTTCCTGCAGACGGTCGGCCGCCGCCTTGCGCAAGGTTTCGGCCTCGGTGAGCTGCGACAGCAGGGCGCGCCGCTTGGCGTCGATTTCATCGGGCGCATCCGCCAGCCGCTCGCGTTCGGCCTCGGCCTCGGCCTTGCGTTCGCCAAGCGAGGCGATCTGCGTCGAGGCGTTTTCGGCCCGCTCCAGCCAATTGCTGCGTTCGGCGCCAATGGCATCGAGCCGGCGCGCGCGCGCCTCGGCTTCGCGGCGCAGCCCCTCATGCACCGCACGCGCATCGGCAAGCGCGGCGCGGTCGCGGGCGACATTGGCCGAGGACTGTTCGAGCTGCAATTGCAGATCGCCAAGATCGGGCGCGTCCTGCAGCAGCATTTCCGCCTCGGCGAAGGCGGCCGAAATCTCCTCATGGCTGTCGACGATGCGGGCGCGCGCTTCATCGAGTGCTGCGCGCCGGCTCTGCAATTCGCCGCCGGCCCTCTCGGCCTCAGCCAGTGCATTGCGGGCGGCGTCCAGCCGATGCTGTGCGTCACGACCGGCCTGGCGCGTGTTGCGCTCGGCCTCGCTTGCCAGGCGGAGCGCCTGTTCGGCCTCTCCCAGCGCCTCCTCGGCCTGGCGCAGGACGAGCGTCGCCTGTATCGCCTCGGCATCGAGCTCAGCCAGCCGGTTCTTCTGCGCCAGCCGTTGCGCCGCGGCGGTCGGCGCGTCGGCACTGGCGGTAAAGCCGTCCCAGCGCCACAGCGCGCCCTCGCGGCTGACCAGCCGCTGGCCGGGAGCAAGCAGCGGCTGCAACCGGCGGCCATCGCCGGCGGCATCGACGATACCGATCTGCGCCAGGCGGCGGGCGAGCTGTGCCGGCGCGTGGACCACGCTGGCCAGGCTCTTCACGCCTTCCGGCAGAGCCGCGTCGCCGGGTTGGATCGCGCCTTCGCCCCAATGCACCGGCGCGCTGCGGTCGAGCGGCACGTCGAGGTCTTCGCCAAGGGCTGCACCCAGCGCCGTTTCGAAACCGCGATCGACGCTGATCTGCTCCAGCACGGCCGGGAAGAGATCGCCGCTGGCGGCATTGAGGATTTTTGCCAGCGTGCGCGCTTCGGTTTCGATCCTTGCCAGCTCGGCCCTGGCATCCTGAAGCGGTGGCCGGGCAGCGCTTTCGGCAGCGCGGGCATCGATGACCGACTGCTCGGCCTCGGACACGGCAGCCTCGGCCTCCTCCAGCAGCGCCATGGCCTGTTCGACCAGCACCCGCTTCTCGGCCGGATCGGGCAGGCCAGCGACCTTGGAGAGTATCTCCGACAATTCCCGGTCGACATCGGCAAGCTGACGCGCGAAGCGGTCGCGGCGCTCGGCGGTATCGCGCAGCGTCCGTTCGATCTGGTTGCGCGAGGCGGCAGCCTCGGCCCGCTCGGCAGTCAGCGCGGCGAGTTTGGCTTCGCTTTGTGAAAGCGTAGATGCCGCTTGTTCGAAAGCCGCGCGGGTGGTGGCCTCGCGCTCGGCGGCACCAGCATTTTCCGAATTGAGTGCCGCCTCTTCGGCGCGCAGGCGCTCGAGAATGTCCGCGTTGTCGCGGACCATGCGCTCCTCACGCGCGATATCGCCGTCGAGCTGCTGCAGCCGGCGCTCGAGTTCGCTCTGACGGGCGCGGATGCGGCCGGCTTCCTCTTCGATCTGCGACTTGGCGATCGAGAGGCGCTGGAAGGCAGCGGCGGCGGCGGCTTCCGCGTCGCGCAGGTCCGGCAGCCGATGGGCGCCTATGCCTTGCTCCCTGGCGGCGGCCATCTGGGCCGCGGCGCGGTCGCCGACCAGTGCCGTGGCAACCGCCAGCGCCGATCGCGCCTCGCCTTCCTGGGTTTTGGCCAGCGTCCAGCGCAGATGCAACAGCGTCGCTTCTGCCTTGCGGATATCGGCCGACAGGTTCTTGAAGCGGGACGCCTGGCGCGCCTGGCGCTTCAGGCTTTCGATCTGGCTTTCCAGCTCGCCGACGACGTCGTCCAGCCGTTCCAGGTTCTGTTCGGCCGCCTTCAGCCGCAGTTCTGCCTCGTGGCGGCGGGTGTGCAGGCCGGAAATGCCTGCCGCCTCTTCGAGCAGGGCGCGGCGTGCCTGGGGCTTGGCCTGGATCAGTTCGCCGATGCGGCCCTGGCCGACCATCGACGGCGAACGCGCACCGGTCGACTGGTCGGCGAACAGAAGCTGCACGTCCTTGGCGCGGGCCTCCTTGCCGTTGATACGGTAAAGCGAACCGGCCTCGCGCTCGATGCGGCGCGACACCTGCAGTTCGTCGGCATCGTTGAAGGCAGCGGGCGCCGAGCGGTCGCTGTTGTCGAGGAAGAGCGTCACTTCGGCGGTGTTGCGCGCCGGACGCGTGCCCGAGCCGGAGAAGATGACGTCGTCCATGCCGGACGCGCGCATATTCTTGTAGGAGCTTTCGCCCATCACCCAGCGCAACGCCTCGACAAGGTTCGACTTGCCGCAGCCATTGGGCCCGACAATGCCGGTCAGGCCGCGTTCGATGACGAACTCGCCAGGCTCGACGAAAGATTTGAAACCAAGGAGGCGAAGGCGCGAAAACTTCATTCGCGCCGCCCGCTAAGCGGATTTCCGTGGTTTTGCGAAAGGAATTCGCAGCACAACGAGAAGCCGCGCACGCCGAAGCGCCGCCGCCTCAGGGCTGACTGGACGTCAGAGCAGAGGGTCGATGATGGCCGACATTTCCTCAATCGACATCGCCCCCTTGTAGGTCTTACCGTTGATGAAGAAGGTCGGTGTCGAGTCGACCTTGAATTCATTGGCGCCGCGCTTCTGGACCGATCTCACATCGTCCAGAAGTTTCTGGTCCGTCAAGCAGGCCTCGAAGGACTCCTGTGTAAAACCGGCGAGCTTCGAGATTTGCAGCAGCGCATCCTTGGTATTCTGGACGCCAACCCAGTTCGCCTGCTGCCGGAACAGGACGTCGACCATGGGGTAATAGTTATCCTTGGCGCAGCGCGCCAGCATAAAACCGGCTTCGGCGCTCGGGTCGAACGGGAATTCGCGCAGGATGTAGCGAACCTTGCCGGTGTCGATGTACTTGGTCTTCAGGTCCGGAAAGGTGGTCTCGGCGAAATGCGCGCAATGCGGGCAGGTCATCGAGGCGTATTCGACGATGGTGACCTTGGCGTCGTCCTTGCCAAGCTGCTTGTCGGGCAGCGCGCCCGGCTTCATCAGTTCCGTCATGTCCACGGTGCCCTGGGCTTCCGGCGCGGTGGCGGCGGCCGGCGTGGCCGGCTTTGCGGGAGCGGCCGGCTCAGCGGGCTTCACATTCGCAGCCTTCGCCTCCTCGCCAGAGTCGCTGCAGGCCGCGAGCAGGGCCACCGCCGGAATGGCGGCCAGCGAAGACAGGACGTTTCTGCGAGACAAGCTTTGGCCAAACGGGGGACGGTTCATACGAATCACCTGACAAGGGTTGGATTTTGCAATGCAAAGACACGAAAAGGCGAGAGTTGGCGCGAATTAAGGCATCTCGATCCCCAATCCAATCGCGAAACCTGACAAGGGCGATCACGAATGCGAGATATAGACGACGAATCCATGACTTTCTTCAAGACGCCTATGATTTTCTCTCCCCAATAATGGTCGCGCCAAGTTTCTCCAGCGAGGCGCGCAGTCCTTCATTATCGACCAGGCCGACAGTCCCCGACAATTTCGTCTTCTCAGCCGCGGTCAGCGGTCTCAGGGCCGGTCTGCGCTTTCCTTTGTCGGCTGTCACCGGCTTCTGCAGGATCCTGATGCGGTTGATGGCGGTGAAGCCGAGGAAGGCGTTGACCCGGTTGATGATCTCGCCCGTCTCGTGCTGCAGATGAAGTGCCGCCATGCCTTCGCAGGCAATGACCAGCACGGCCGGCTCGAACGGATCGTCCTCATGCATACGGCGCGGCCACTGGATTTTTTCGGGGCGCGAGTGGCTGGCCAGCCGTGGGCCGGCGATCTCGTCCCATGACTGGACGAGGCCGATCGAAATGCCGGCCCGCTTGCGCAGCACCGGATCGAGGATCCTGGTCGCGAGATCGCTGACCGGGACGGGATTGCCGTAGGGCGTTCTCCCTGCCATGTACGTCCTCCAGCGACGACCCAGCAGATACCGGCCAGGCCAATACAAGATCAATGGCACCAGCAGACCAGACCCGCAAGACCGCATCCTGGGATAGTGGCAAAGCCACATCCGCAGATAGCAGCATAGCTGCATCTGGAGATAGCAGCACAGCTGCATCCGGTGTCAGCGACGATATCGCATCCCGCCTGCTCGGCTGGTATGATGTGCATCACCGTGAATTGCCGTGGCGCATCACGCCCCGTGAGCATGCACGCGGCGTGCGGCCTGATCCCTACCGCATCTGGCTCTCCGAGGTCATGCTGCAGCAGACCACCGTCGAAGCAGTGAAGGCCTATTTCCGGATTTTCGTCGAGAAATGGCCCGATGTCGAGGCGCTGGCCGCGACGCCAGCGGAGGACGTGATGAAGGCCTGGGCCGGGCTCGGCTACTACTCCCGCGCCCGCAATCTCAAGGCCTGTGCCGATCTTGTGGCTGCGCGTGGCGGCCGGTTTCCCGACACGGAGACTGGTTTGAGAGAATTGCCCGGCATCGGCGCCTATACGTCGGCGGCCATCACGGCGATTGCCTTCGACCGCCCCGCCGCGGTTGTCGACGGCAATGTCGAACGTGTCATCTCCCGGCTGTTTTCGATCACAACCCCGCTCAGCGAAGCCAAGCCCGAGATCCGCGCCCATGTCGAGCGCATGGTGCCCGGGATAAGGCCTGGCGACTTCGCCCAGGCGATGATGGATCTCGGCGCCACCATCTGTACGCCACGCCGGCCACGCTGCATGCTGTGCCCGCTGCGCGAAGACTGCGACGCGGTCGTTTCAGGCGATCCCGAGCACTTCCCGGTGCGCCTGCCCAAGGCCGACAAGCCGCAGCGGCACGGCGCGGCCTTTGTCGCCGTACGGGCCGACGGCGCCATCCTTCTGCGCAAACGGGCCGAGAAGGGCTTGCTCGGCGGCATGACCGAGGTGCCGACGACAGGCTGGACCGCGCGGATCGATGGGGCAACCACGCAAGCGGCCGCGCCGTTTCCCGCCGACTGGCGGCATGCGGGCCGCATTGCGCATGTCTTCACGCATTTCGCTCTCGAACTCGAAGTCTTTCACGCTCACATCAAAGGTGATGCGCCAGACGGGCATTTCTGGTCGCTCGCTCACGAGATTTCCGGCGAGGCGCTGCCGACTGTCATGAAAAAGGCAATCGAGGCTGCGATACCCGGCGCGACGAAAAAGCCGTCGCCACACAGTGCAAAGAGGCCCCATGACTGAAATACGCCACATCGTTTTCGATATCGGCCGCGTGCTGATCCACTACGATCCCAACATTCCGTTCAGCCGCCTCATTCCGGATGCCGAAGAGAGAAAGTGGTTTTTCGACAATGTCTGCACGCATGATTGGAACATCGAGCAGGATCGCGGCCGGACCTGGGAAGAGGCCGAGGCGCTGCTGATCGCGGACCATCCCGATCACGCGGAAAACATCCGCGGTTTCCGCCGCCACTGGCACGAGATGGTGCCGCATGCCTATGAGGACAGCGTCGCCATCATGGTCGGTCTGATCGAGAGCGGCCACGACGTGACCATGCTGACCAATTTCGCCAGCGACACGCTGGCCGAGGCCCGCGAGCGCTTCGATTTCCTCAATCGTCCGCGCGGCGTGACGGTGTCGGCCGATATTCGCCAGATCAAGCCCGACCGAGCCATCTACGATCACCACGTCGCCGCATTCGGCCTCGAACCGGCCGCGACGCTGTTCATCGATGACAGCCAGAAGAATGTCGACGGCGCCAAGGCGGCAGGCTGGCAATCGGTGCTGTTCACCGACGCAAGGACGCTTCAAGCAGACCTTGAACGTCTCGGAATCAAGGCCTGATTTGAATCGCTTCGCGCGATCCGTTGAGCCTTTGAATCAAAGGCATTCGAAGCAATTGGCAGGGGCTCAGGCCCCTGCCCGCTCCATGCCGAGCCGCGCGATGCGGCGAAGCTCGTCGATCGGGGTCAGGCCACCGCTGCGCTCATAATGCCAGAAGGTCCAGCCGTTGCAGGCATCCAGCCCCTGCACTTCGGCGCCGACCTTGTGGATCGAACCGGCGCTGTCGCCGATCGCCACCGTGCCGTCGGCCCGCACCTTGGCCGCCCAGCGCTTCTTGGCATCGTAGAGCGTCGCACCCGGCATCATCAGGCCGGTGTCGATCAGGCTGACGAAGGCAACGCGCGGCTCGGCGCGCTTGCCCGTGAGAACGGTGAGATCGGCACCATCCAGCGGCCGCACCGCGTCGATGCGCTCGTTGGCGGCGTCGATGTAGGCCTGCTCGCGCTCGATGCCGACGAAATGGCGGCCGAGGCGCTTGGCCACCGCGCCGGTGGTGCCGGAGCCGAAGAACGGATCGAGCACGATGTCGCCCGGTTTGGTCGAGGCCATCATGATGCGGGCAAGCAGCGCTTCCGGCTTCTGCGTCGGGTGCAGCTTGTCGCCATTGTCGTTCTTCAGCCGCTCGCCGCCGGTGCAGATCGGAAACAGCCAGTCGGAGCGCATCTGGATATCGTCGTTGGACGCCTTCATGGCTTCGTAGTTGAAGGTGTAACCCTTGCCCTTCTGGTCGCGCGTGGCCCAGATCATCGTCTCATGCGCGTTCTGGAAGCGGCGGCCGCGGAAATTCGGCATTGGGTTGGTCTTGCGCCAGACGACGTCGTTTAGGATCCAGAAGCCGAGATCCTGCATCTTGGCGCCGACACGGAAGATGTTGTGATAGGAGCCGATGACCCAGATGGTGCCGTTGGGCTTCAGCACCCGGCGCGCCGCCAGCAGCCAGGCACGCGTGAAAGCATCATAGGCCTCGAAACTCTCGAACTGGTCCCAATCGTCGTCAACGGCGTCGACCTTCGACTGATCAGGGCGGTGCAGGTCGCCGTCGAGCTGCAGATTGTAGGGCGGATCGGCGAAGATGACGTCGATCGATTTTTCGGGCAGCCGGTCTAGCGCGGCGACGCAGTCGCCCTTGAGGATCGTGTCCAGCCATTCGGATTGCTGGGGAGCGTGGGAAAGCTCGTCGAGAAGACGCACGGCAGACATTCTGACACCCAAGGCACGCGTTACTGTTTACTCCTGGTTATGGTTACCGATCAGCGTAAATATTCCGTGAAGGCAAGGGACTGGTGTGGCGAATTTGCGAAGGCGGCCCTGTTGGTGTATGCCGCGCCGCCTGAGCCTTCCGAGGCCACTTCGCCCTCCCATTGTCCGGATCACCATGCCCCAGCCAGACCTTGTCATCTTCGATTGCGACGGCGTGCTCGTCGATTCCGAGATCATCGCCGCCCGCGTCGACGCCGAGCTTTTGACCTTGGCCGGATACGAGATATCGGCTGAGGAGATTTCGGAGAGCTATGCCGGCCTGACCTTCAAGGACATCATGCTGCGGGTCGAGGAAAAGTCCCGCATTCCCTTCCAAGCCTCTCTGATCGACAGGGAGGAACAATTGGTCGACCGCAAACTGCGCAGTGACGTCCGCGCCATCGATGGCGCGCGCGAGGCCGTTGCCGCGGTAACCGTGCCGCGCTGCGTCTGCTCGAATTCACGCTCCGAGAGGATCGAATTCATGCTGGAAAAGGTGCATCTTCTGCCGTTTTTCACCGACCGGATTTTTTCGGCGATGGAAACACCGACCGCGAAAACGAAACCGGCGCCGGACGTGTTCCTGTTCGCGGCGGAGAAACTCAACGCCAACCCGGCGAACACTTTCGTCATCGAGGATTCCGTGCACGGCGTCCACGGCGCAAGGGCGGCGGGCATGCGGGTGATCGGCTTCACCGGCGCGGGACACAGTTATCCCGGCCATGCCGACGCGCTCACCGAGGCCGGCGCCGAAACGGTGATCCGCCGCTGGGCAGAGTTGAAAAGCGTGATCGCCGCGCTGTCGGAGTGGTCGGACGCCTGAGAAGCGTGCGCCGCGACGCACGCCTCATGCAACTGCCGAGACCTAGTTCGTCGCGGCAGCCCTCTTGCGGCGGGTCTTCTTCGACTTGTTGGCCGTTGCCTGATGCGCGGTTTCGTCATAGCCGGCAAAGGCCTGATAATCCTGGGCCGTCGGCTCGGGCACGACGACATTGGAATCGGTGAAGACGAACTGCGTGGCAACGGAAGGATCGGTGACCTGGACCTGATACTGGTGGAGCTGCGAATAGAGGACCTGGGTGCCGTGCATCACCGCCGTTCGGATCGGCATGGTGATCGTGCCTGGAGAAAACTTCGGTCCGGGGACAATCTTGCCGGCGACCGCAATCTTCATCGCCAACTGGCCGTTGGCACGGCTGCAGTCGCGTGTCACGTCGCTGACCGACGCCTGGTAGATGATATTGGCCGAATCGTCGGGCGGCGTTGCAGCAGCGGCGTCAGCCTCGGCCTGGGCCGCGGCATCCTGCGCGGCATCGCCGGTCTTCTTGATCCTGGGCTTGGGCTTCTGAGCTTCCCTGGAATAGGTGTTGAAGAAGGCCGTGCCGTCGCGCACGGTCACCCTGGGACAATAGGCCTGCAACTGGCTGGCCAGGATCTTGGGATCCTGCGGCGGCGGTGGCGCCGTCGGGTCCTCCTTCTTGCCGATGCCGAGGTTCAGGATGCCATTGTCGCCCGATTGGCAGCCGGCGGCGGCAAGCATAAAGCCGGTGAGCGCAAGACCCGCCAAAAAGCGACCACTGAATGTACGAAACGCCATGAAACTGCACTTCCCTCTCGCAAAGCTGGTGACGTATATCAACCGCGCGGCAAAAATGCGACTGAGCCAGTGCAGAATTAACCACCTTGCGGTGGACGGAAAAAGCCAGGCAGTAACGGAATTGTGACATGCACTATGTGAGTACCCGCGGGGAAGCCCCCGTTCTTGGATTTTCCGACGCCGTGCTGGCTGGGCTGGCGCGCGACGGCGGGCTCTACGTGCCGCGCGAGTGGCCACAGTTTTCCGCCGCCGAGATCCGCGCCATGCGCGACCTTGCCTATCCCGACCTTGCCATCCGCGTGCTGTCGCCGTTCCTTGGCGGCGAAATCCCGGCGCCCGTCTTCGAGCGGCTGGTCCGCGAAGCCTATGCCACCTTCCGCCACGAGGCTGTCTGCCCGCTGGTGCAGACCGGCCCCAACACCTTCGTCCTGGAACTCTTCCACGGGCCGACGCTCGCCTTCAAGGACGTGGCGATGCAGCTTCTGGCCCGGCTGATGGACCATGTGCTTGCCGAACGCGACCAGCACGCCACCATCGTCGGCGCCACCTCGGGCGATACCGGCGGGGCTGCCATCGATGCCTTTGCCGGTCGCAGCCGGACCGACATCTTCATCCTTTTCCCGCATGGCCGCGTCTCGCCGGTGCAGCAGCGGCAAATGACGACGTCGACGGCTGCAAATGTCCATGCGCTGGCGATCGAAGGCAATTTCGACGATTGCCAGGGCCTGCTCAAGGACATGTTCAACGATCACGGCTTTCGCGACCGGGTGGCGCTTTCGGGCGTCAATTCGATCAATTGGGCCCGCATCATGGCCCAGATCGTCTATTATTTCTCCTCGGCGCTGTCGCTCGGCGCGCCGGACAGGCCGGTTTCCTTCACCGTGCCGACCGGCAATTTCGGCGATATCTTTGCCGGCTATGCCGCCAAGAAGATGGGCTTGCCGATCGATCGGCTGGTCATTGCCACCAATGACAACGACATCCTGGCGCGCACTTTTTCGACCGGCGAATACCGCACCAAGGGCGTCTTTGCGACCACGTCGCCGTCGATGGATATCCAGGTGTCGTCGAATTTCGAACGCTTGCTGTTCGAGGCCTCCGGCCGTGACGCCGCGACCGTGCGGCGCTACATGGACGGCCTGAAGCAGTCCGGTGCTTTCACCATCGAACCCCACCAAATCGCCGGGATGCGGTCCGAATTCGACGCCGGCCGCGCTGATATGGACGAGGTCGCCGCCACCATCCGCTCGACGCTCGCGACCAGCAACTATCTGCTCGATCCGCACACTGCGGCAGCCGTGCATGTCGCCGCAGGCAAGGCGTCAGGCGCCGTGCCGATGGTGGTGCTGGGTACAGCACACCCGGCAAAATTCCCGGCCGCCGTCGAAGCCGCCAGCGGCGTGTCGCCCGCACTGCCCGCATGGCTAGGTGGGTTGATGACATCGGAGGAAAAATACACGGTACTTCCATCCGACCTGAAAATGGTGGAAGATTACGTCGGCCGCCGCGCGCGGGCGGCGCGTTAGGGAGTAGTAGCCATATGGGTGTTGAGGTAAGCCGTCTGTCGAACGGCCTGACAGTCGCCACCGAAACCCTTCAAAGCATCGAATCGGTTGCCCTTGGTGCCTGGGTGAAGTCGGGTGCCCGCAATGAACGTGACGACGAGCATGGCATGGCCCATCTGCTCGAGCACATGGCGTTCAAGGGCACGAAAAGGCGGAGCGCCTTCGAAATCGCCTCGGAGATCGAGGACGTCGGCGGCGAAATCAACGCCGCCACCAGCGTCGAGACCACCTCCTACTATGCCAGGGTGCTCTCCGACGACGTGCCGCTAGCCGTCGACATTCTTGCCGACATCCTGCAGGAGTCCGAATTCGACCCGCAGGAACTCGAACGCGAACAGCATGTGATCCTGCAGGAGATCGGCGCCGCGCACGACACGCCCGACGACATCGTCTTCGACCGTTTCACGGAAACCGCCTATCGCCATCAGACGATTGGGCGCTCCATTCTCGGCACGCCCGAAACGGTCAAGTCCTTCACCTCGAAACAACTTCACGACTTCATAGAGCGGCAATATGGCGCCGAGCGCATGGTGATTGTCGCCGCCGGCGACATCAAGCATGACAATTTCGTGCGCGAGGTCGAAAAGCAGCTCGGCGGCTTCCGCAGCAAGGCCGACAGCACCATCCCGCAATATGCGCAATATGTCGGCGGCGATTTTCGCGAGGACCGCGACCTGATGGACGCGCAGATCGTGCTGGGGTTCGAAGGCCGGGCCTATCATGTGCGCGACTTCTACGCCTCGCAGGTGCTGTCGATGATCCTCGGCGGCGGCATGTCGTCGCGCCTGTTCCAGGAGGTCCGCGAGAAGCGCGGCCTGTGTTACTCGGTCTATGCCTTCCATTGGGGCTTTTCCGACACCGGCGTCTTCGGCGTCCATGCAGCGACCGGCCAGAGCGACATCGCCGAACTGGTGCCTGTCATCATCGACGAACTGCAGAAGGCCGGTGAGAAGATCCTGCAGGAAGAACTCGACCGGGCGCGCGCCCAATATCGCGCCGGACTGATCATGTCAGCCGAAAGCCCGGCCAGCCGCGCTTCGCAGATCGCACGGCAACTGCTTCTGTTCGGCCGGCCGATCGCCAAGGAGGAACTGATGGAACGGCTGTCGGCGCTGACGATCGAGCGGCTGACCGATCTATCGTCGCGTTTGTTCTCGACCAAGCGGACGCTTACCGCTGTCGGGCCTGTGGGCACACTGGCGCCCTACGAGGCGATTCTCGAATCGCTCGCGGGCACGCAGACCGCGGCCCGCAAGCTCGCCGTCTAAGCCCCTCAAAGCGCCATGTTCGCGCTCCCTTTCTTTCGCCGTGACCTGCCGGCACTGAAAGGCGACCGTGTCACGCTGCGCGTGCCGTTCACCAACGACTATCGCGAGTGGGCGGCGGTGCGCGGGGAAAGCCGCGCTTTCCTCGAACCATGGGAGCCACGCTGGACTCCCGATGAACTCGACCGCAACGCATGGCGGCTGCGCATCAGCCGCTACCGCGAGGATTATGCTCAGGGAACCGCTATCGCCTTCTTTATCTTCGAGAGGAGCAGCGGCAAGCTTGCCGGCGGCATCACGCTCGGCAACATACGCCATGGCGTCTCGCAAAGCGGCCATGTCGGCTACTGGATCGGCGAGCGCTTCGGCGGCCGCGGCCTGATGACCGACGCGGTCAAGGTGGTGACCCGCTTCGCCTTCGATACGCTGAGGTTGCACCGGATCGAAGCGGCCTGTATTCCCGACAATATCAGGTCGATCCGCGTGCTTGAAAAAGCCGGATTTCGGCGCGAAGGACTGCTGCGATCCTATCTCAGGATCAACGGCATCTGGCAGGACCACTACCTCTACGCCCGGATCGCGGACGATCCGCCGGGCGTTGGAACGAAGGACTGATTTTTGACGAAATTCCTGCGCAACGGGCCGCTGTTCGCCATTGTCCTCGCGATACTCCTGACGCTGTGGGCGGCATCGTCGGCCTTCGCCGTCGAGCCGATCAAGAT
>NZ_RZPI01000799.1:0-2357 GCF_003998715.1 Mesorhizobium sp. M7A.F.Ca.CA.002.15.2.1 | reverse complement strand
GCTTCGAAGGCATTGGGGATCGCAAGGATCAGCCGGCTGGCGCCCTCGGGGTTGGCGGCGGCGAACACTTCGGCATTGGCCGCATTGCCGGCGACGGTCTCGACGCTGTCCGCTTTCAGCTTCGCCAGCGTCTTGTCGGCGTCCTCGATGACCAGGAAGGGCATTGCCGCGCCTTTCAGGGCCGAGCCGACCAGGCCACCGACACGGCCGTAGCCGATCAGGATGGCATGGCCGGTGAGTGCCGTCTTTGGCGGCGGCCCGTCCTCCTTTTTCGCCGCTGCCGCGACAGAGGCCACCTGGCCCGGCTCCGTCGCCGGACCAACCGGTTTTGCCTCGACCGGTGGTGCCGTCCTGGCGGCGCGCCGTTCCAGCCACGGCTTCATCCAGTCGATGGCCAGGAACATCAGCGGGTTGAGGACAATCGACAGGATCGCACCGGCCAGAATGAGGTCGCGGCCCTGTTCCGGCAGCAGCTTCAGCCCGACGCCGAGTTCAGCCAGGATGAAGGAGAACTCGCCGATCTGGGCGAGGCTTGCCGAGATTATCAGCGCCGTGGCGATGGGATAGCCGAAGGCAACAACGATGGCGAACGCGGCCAGTGATTTGCCGATGACGATGATGGCGAGCGTCGCCAGGATTGGCCAACCATTGCTGATCAGGCTGAACGGGTCGAACAGCATGCCGACCGAGACGAAGAACAGCACGGAGAAGGCATCGCGCAGCGGCAGCGATTCTTCCGCCGCGCGGTGGCTGAGTTCGGATTCGCTCATGATCATGCCGGCGAAGAAGGCGCCCAGCGCCAGCGAGACACCGAACAGTTTGGCCGCACCGAAGGCGACGCCGAGCGCGATGGCCAGAACCGCCAGCCGGAACAGTTCGCGCGAGCCGGTATGGGCGACATAGTGCAGGATCCAGGGAATGACCCGGCGGCCGACCACCAGCATGACGATGACGAAGGCGGCGACCTTGGCCAGCGTGATGCCGACGACGCCCCAGATGCCGTAGCTGGCCGGCAGCGACAGCAGGCCGCTGGCATGGGCGTCGGCCTGCTCCTGGCCGCCGAGCACGCCAGCGAGCGCCGGCAGCAGCACCAGCGCCAGCACCATGGCCAGATCCTCGACGATCAGCCAGCCGACGGCGATGCGGCCGCGCTCGGTCTCGATCATCCGCCGTTCCTGCAGGGCACGCAGCAGCACCACGGTCGAGGCGACCGACAACGCCAGGCCGAACACCAGCCCCGCGCCCATCGACCAGCCGAGCATCCAGGCAAGACCAGCGCCAAGCGCGGTGGCAAAGCCGATCTGGACGATGGCGCCCGGCACGGCGATGGCACGCACCGACAGCAGATCCTTGAGCGAGAAGTGCAGCCCGACGCCGAACATCAGCAAGATGACGCCGATTTCGGCCAGTTCGTTGGCAAGCCCGGCATCGGCGACGAAGCCGGGCGTGTTCGGCCCGACCAGCACGCCGGCTATGAGATAACCGACCAGGGGCGGAATGCGGAAGCGGTTGGCGAGAGCCCCGAAGACGAAAGCCAGCCCCAGACCGGCGACGATGGTGGCGATAAGGGGCGTGTCATGCGGCATTGTCTATGGAGCGCCTTTCAAGTCAGCGATGTTGGATGAGCGCCGCCCAAGGCCGCCGCCTGTTTGCAATATGGTGGATGGTATGTCGGCGATGCAACCCGCAAAGCCGTGAAATCGACGGCGCTGCCGCGAAAATTTGACCGGCAGCTGAGAAAGCTGCCGGCCGGATCGGAATTTGTGCGGAGCTATTCGTCTCGATTCGTCAGGGCCGATCGATGATCAGGCTGCCCGCAGCAAGGCCTCGATTTCCGGTATGGCATGGTTGGTCAATGTCTTGGGAATTTCGGCGGTCACCTTGTCCCCGACCTCCTTGTGCAGCTTTTTGCGCATTGTCCCAAGCACCACCGGCGGCGCGACGAGCACGATCTCGCTGAACTCGCCGTCATGCGCGAGCTTGTAGAGCCGGGCGGCGATTTCATCGGCAAAACGCTCCTTGCCGATGCGGTGCCAGTCCGTATCCTCGACTGCGCTGCGGTGTACGGAGGGACCATCACTGTATCGGCCGGGGCTGTCACTGCCTTGCTCGCGGGTGGGCGGGTTGTCCTGCTGCATTTCCTGCACCACCTCGAGATTCGGATATTTGTTGTCACCGGCGTTCCTGAGGAAAAGCGCCTTCTCGCCATCGGCCACGATCACCCAGATACCGTGCTTGAGTATGATTGTGTTCATGATGACAGGGCTCCTTTTTAGCCGCGTGGCGACCTTTAGTTGGCATTCCGCAGCCGGATTTCGATCCGACATGACGGGCCTTTTGAGAACGCACCTCGAGCC
>NZ_RZPI01000798.1:0-2369 GCF_003998715.1 Mesorhizobium sp. M7A.F.Ca.CA.002.15.2.1 | reverse complement strand
CCTTCTGGACGGGCGTCAGCTCGGAATAGCCGCGTTTCTCCAGCGCCCTGGCAAGCGCTGGAACAAGTGCTTCGAAGTTGGACATCTCACTCTTTCGGAATTTTAGGGTCCGCGCTCATCACGGAGCACATGCCGGGGCGGGCCTCGCGCCAGCCAAACAATCTTGGCCGTTCGTACTTCGCGCAGCCGCGATTGTACAGGGCGCGCGCAAAACCAGGCGCCGCTCGGCAATTGACTCTTGCCGCAAACCGCGTAAAAGCCGGCACCGAACGGGACAGTTTCGATGCGCGGCCTTTTGACGGCTCTTCCTGCATTCGATGCCCCCAGCCTCAATGCACATCATTGGGCCGGGCGCGTCGGCGCATCTCCTCGTTTCAGCAAAACCACATTCTTGGCCGAGAAAACTGGCAAAACCACCACCAAAACGGTGTGATTCCCTTGGCCTAACCACCCTCTCCCGGGTTCGGCCCGGGGGACGGAACCCGCAGCGGCCAGCGGGTTTCTCCAAAAACCAAGCGGAGAGGGACAGGAGATTTTTCGATGAGTTTCAAGGTAGCGATCGTCGGCGCCACGGGCAATGTGGGCCGGGAAATGCTCAACATACTGGAAGAGCGCGGCTTTCCGGTAAGCGAGGTGGTGGCGCTGGCCTCACGGCGCAGCCAGGGCACGGAAGTGTCGTTCGGCGACCGCACGCTGAAGGTGAAGTCGCTTGACCAGTATGATTTTTCCGACACCGATATCTGCATCATGTCGGCCGGCGGCAACGTCTCCAAGGAATGGTCGCCGAAGATCGGCAAGCAGGGCTGCGTCGTCATCGATAATTCGTCGGCCTTCCGCTACGACCAGGACGTGCCGCTGATCGTGCCGGAAGTGAACCCGGACGCGATCTCGCTGTTCACGCGCAAGAACATCATCGCCAATCCGAACTGCTCGACGGCGCAGCTGGTGGTGGCGCTGAAGCCGCTGCACGATTTCGCCACCATCAAGCGCGTCGTTGTCGCCACCTACCAGTCGGTGTCTGGCGCCGGCAAGGAAGGCATGGACGAGCTGTTCACGCAGACACGCGCGGTGTTTGTCGCCGACACCGTCGACGTCAAGAAGTTCACCAAGCGCATCGCCTTCAACGTCATCCCGCATATCGACGTCTTCCTCGACGACGGCTTCACCAAGGAAGAATGGAAGATGGTCGCCGAGACCAAGAAGATGCTCGATCCCAAGATCAAGCTGACGGCGACCTGCGTGCGCGTGCCGGTGTTCATCGGCCACTCGGAAGCGGTCAACATCGAGTTCGAAAAGCCGATCACCGCCGACGACGCGCGGGATATCCTGCGTGAAGCCCCAGGCTGCCAGGTCTTGGACAAGCGCGAGGACGGAGGCTACATCACGCCGCTGGAATCGGCCGGCGAGGACGCCACCTTCATCTCGCGCATCCGCGAGGATTCGACCATCGACAACGGCCTGTCGATGTGGATCGTCTCCGACAATCTGCGCAAGGGCGCCGCACTCAACGCGGTGCAGATCGCCGAGCTTTTGGTCGAGCGCGGCCTGATCCAGCCGAAGAAGAAGGCGGCCTGACGGCTGATTTAGTTTTCGCTCACGGGCCGCACCGCCGCTAGCGCGGCTGGCCCGCGGTCGCGGGCTCCGCCCTCGGCCGGGATGCTGAAGGTTTGCGGAGCATTGATGAAGGCCAATCTCCCCCACGAGGGAGATCGGCAGCTTCGCCGATGCGCTACACTCGGTTGTCTTCGGCCAGCCCGATCAGCAGCTTCAGTGCCTCCTCCGCCCTATCGGCGGGAACGAACAGATGGTCGTGATAAAAGGCCGAAACCGGGTTCACGCCCATGCCGGCGGCGGCCAGGCGCGTGGTGATGGCGGCGAGGAAGCCGACGGCTTCCAGCGACGAATGGATGTTCAGCGTCAGCATCCGGCAGCGGAACGAAGCGGTCAGTGCCGCGGCGTTGGCCTCCTCCTCGGTCACGATCAGCGTCACACCCTCGCGCTCGCGAAACACCATCACCGGCTCAACGCCTTCCGGCTGAGGGACGCCGGGTGCCAGCGTGACGAAGACATAGGCGCCGGCGAGCAGCTCCGGTGTCATCGACGCCAGCAGTGTCTTGAGATCGGTTTCGCCGGCCATCTGTCTTCCCTCGCCTGCAAAAAACGGGCCGCAGCCCACGTGCTCTTCAATATCCGCGACCGGCGCGTGCCGATAGTCCAGGCGCTGCAAGGACGACATGGCGATGTCGCTGGCGGCTGGGCTTGCAGAGCTGTCGCATCGCACAATAGAGAAGCTGAGGGCCAGTGCCGGTCCGTGAAAGGCCTTCGATGATCGTTCGCCCGCGCCCCACATTCCTGCAGCTGTTCTTCAT
>NZ_RZPI01000797.1:0-2369 GCF_003998715.1 Mesorhizobium sp. M7A.F.Ca.CA.002.15.2.1 | reverse complement strand
GCGCCAGATCGTGCAGCACCGCGATCACCGTCATCTCAAAGCCTGCCACGAGGTCGAGCAGTTCGCCGCGGGCGCGCGGGTCCAGATGGTTGGTCGGTTCGTCGAGGAACAGGATTTTGGGCTGCTGGGCGATGGCGCGCGCCAGTTGGGCGCGCTGGCGCTCGCCGCCCGACAGCGAGCCGACGGTGCGGCCAAGCAGCGGCAGCAGGCCGGTCCGGCGCAGCGCCTCGACGGCGATATCGCGTTCCTCGCGCCTGCGCCGCAGCCCGGCGTGCGGGACCCGGCCAAGCTCGACATAATCGATCACCGCCAGCCGCGGATCGGGCTGGTCGGTCTGGCCGACAACGGCGATATGCAGCGCCCGCTCGGCGGCCGAAATCCTGTCCAGCCCGCGTCCGCCAAGCTTCACCTCGCCGGAACTTGGCCGCAGCATGCCCGACAGCATGCGCAGCAGCGTCGTCTTGCCGGCGCCGTTGGGACCGATGATGGCAAGGCGATCGCCAGCGGCCACCGAGAAGCTGACCGCCTGGACCAGATTCCGCCCATTCGCCATGGCACAGAGGTCATGGGCTTCGAGAAGCGCTGCGCTCATCGGCTGCAGCCCGCCGGATTGCGGGGACGGCAAAGTGTGAGCATGGTGATGCGATGATCGATGGAGCCGTCCAACTTTCCGTCACTTTCCAAAACTGGCGACGGAAGGAAGCTGGCGAACCGGCCGACAAGGCCGGGATTCGCGTTTCCTCCCGGCACACCCCGTCCGGTCAACTCAGTGATGGCAGGTCTCCTGGCTCGCGGGTCGTTGCGCCATCCTGCCTTCCCAGCCTTGCCGGCCAGTGGCATTCACGGATTTTGCTCGCCGCTTACAGTTGCGGGGGCAGCCACGGCCTCGACCTGAACAGGCCTCACCGTGTTCCCTTTTCACCCCTCGCCTTTCGGCTCGGGGACCATCACCACTTCAGCGTAGATTTCCACCAAACGCTTCGCAATGGATTTCTCGGACGAAGTGGTGGGCCAGCTAAGGGAAACAGGCATTGCACGCTCACTTTATGTAATAACATAACATTCTTAGGAGATGACGCGGCCCGCTGTCAAGCGAAAGCCCATGGGATCGGCGCAGATTGCACGGAATGCGCAATTTCGATCAAACTGGCCGCGCCAGGAAACGCCAAGATGATCCGGCCAATGCGAAAAGGAGCCCCATGAACCCGACCGAGAAAGCGCTGTGGTTCGTCGAGAGCCATCTGCCGGAGGCGATCTCGCTTGACGATGTCGCGCAAAGCAGCGGCGTGTCGCGTTTTCATGTGACGCGCGCCTTCGGCGCCGCAACCGGCCGCTCGGTGATGGGTTACATGCGCTCACGCCGGCTGACCGAGGCGGCGCGCAAGCTGGCCGGCGGAGCGCCCGACATCCTCGTCGTCGCGCTCGACGCCGGCTACAACTCGCATGAGGCGTTCACCCGTGCCTTCCGCGATCAGTTCGGCACCACGCCGGAACTGGTGCGCGCGCAAGGCTCGACCAACAACCTCGACCTCGTGGAGCCGATCCTGATGGACCAGTCCTTCCTCACCAATCTCGAACCACCGCGCTTCGAGACCAGCCGGCCGTTCCTGATCGCCGGCCTCGGCGAACGCTACAGCTGCGAAACCAGCGCCGGGATTCCGATGCAGTGGCAGCGTTTTGCACCCTATATCGGCAACATCCCCGGCGAGATCTCAGGCGTTTTCTACGGCGTCTGCCTTAACGGCGATGACGCGGGCAATTTCGACTATGTCGTCGGCGTCGAAGTGTCCGGCTTTGCGGATCTGCCGAAGGACTTCTATCGGGTGCGGGTGCCGGCGCAGAAATATGCGGTGTTCTCGCACCGCGAGCACATCTCATCCATCCGCCGGACGATCAACACGATCTGGAACAGTTGGCTGCCCGACTCCGGTCACGAAATCGCGGATGCACCGGAATTCGAGCGCTATGGACCGGAGTTCGATGCCCACAGCGGCAATGGCGGGCTGGAGATCTGGGTACCGGTGAAGGCGTAGCTCGATCACGCCATCGGCAGCGCCGGCCAGCGATCGATGACCTTTCCGCCGGAAAACACGGCGATCGACCCGAATTGCTGCAGCACGGCCTCGCTCTGCGTCGGCCTTAGAAACGCGTAGTCGCCTGGCCTTGCGGCCGCATCGGCGGGCAAGCCCATGAATTGCTGGTTGGAGGACAGGCCGAGCAGGCCGTTCGTCTTCATGCCTTGGGGGAAGACCGGCTCGGCCATCCACTTGCCGCCATAGAGATAGCAGCCCTTGCGCGGAAACCGGCCGAGCGCCTGCAGCAGGCGGGTGACGGCCGGCGGGCCAGGCAGCATCGGCTCGACCACTTTC
>NZ_RZPI01000796.1:0-2388 GCF_003998715.1 Mesorhizobium sp. M7A.F.Ca.CA.002.15.2.1 | reverse complement strand
GCGGATACGCGTCCGGATTGGCTTTCAGCCGAAACCGCATCTGTCCTGAGCCTTCGGCCTTGCCGGTGGACGCGGTGACCGCGGTGCGCAACCCGTCCAGCCGCAGCGTGCCGTCCATGCGCCATGGGCCGGCCAGCGACTTGGCCGAGACGGTCGAATTGATCTCGGAAAACAGATGGCTGCGCCCGCCAGCGGCATGGCGAACTTCGATCTGACCCTCCGTCACCGTCAGCTTCTCGATCGAGATCTGGCTGGGGTCGAAGGGCGAGGACGGCCGCATCGCCCAGTCGACCGTGCCGTCATTGGCGATATCGATGGTCGCTTTCGGCCGCACCAGCCGCATGTCGAAGATCAGCACTTCACCGCGCAGGAAGGGCGCCAGTTCCGCGTCCATTGAAAACGTCTCGACCGTCATGGCCGGCTGGCCGTTGGGGCCGCCGGCGACGGCGACATTCGAGAAGGTCACCGAGGGAAACGGCAACAGCCTTGCGGTGGCGTCGCCCTGCACGGTCACCTTGCGGCCGAGAATGGCGCTCGCCTCGCGCTCGAAGTCGGCGCGGTAGCCGGTCCAGTCGATAAAATACGGCACCACCAGCGCCGCACACAGCACCAGCACGAACAGGCCACCGAAGATCACGAACAGGCGTGCGAGCATCAGCTCCGAATGGGTTGATTGAAATTCTGCCGCACTCTACCCGCATCCGCGTGTCGATAAAGAGGCAATTCATCCAGTTGCGCGATCTCCGGTGATCTGAAACAAATCCCGGCGAAGCGGAGAAATCGGATGTCGGGCAAGAACTGGGATCGCGTGCCGATCGATGCGCAAAGTGTCGACGCTCCGCTGTCCCTTTCGGCGGTCTTTCTTGTCGTCGCCGTCGCCAGCGAGCAGAGCGCGCTCGCCAAGGTTGCCTCCGTGCTCGGCGGGCTCGACGATCTCATCAAAACCGTCGGGTTCCGCGATCTCTCCGGGCGGCTGTCGTGCATTGCCGGCATCGGCCGCGATCTCTGGGATCGTCTTTCTCCAGACCGGCGGCCGCTGGAACTGAAACCGTTCGCACCGATCAAGGGTGCCGTTCATTCGGCGCCTTCGACCGCCGGCGATCTCCTCTTCCACATCCGCTCCGAGCGACCCGATATGTGCTTCGAGTTCGAGCGCATCCTGCTCGACAATCTCGGTGACGGCGTAAGCGTCATCGATGAGGTTTCCGGCTTTCGCTATTTCGATGCGCGCGACCTGCTCGGCTTCGTCGACGGGACCGCCAACCCGACCGGCCTCGACTTGCCCGCCTCTGCGCTCATCGGCGATGAAGACGCCGACTTCGCCGGCGGCAGCTATGTCGTCGTCCAGAAATATCTCCACGACATGCAGGCCTGGGCGCGCATTCCGACGCCCGAGCAGGAAGCGATCATCGGCCGCACCAAGATCGACAACATCGAAATCGACGATGACGATGCGCCGCGCAAATCGCACAAGTCGCTGGCCACCATCGAGGATGCCGCCGGCAACGAGTACGATATTTTGCGCGACAACATGCCGTTTGGCAGGCCGGGGCAGAACGAGTTCGGCACCTACTTCATCGGCTATTCCAGATATCTTTGGGTCACCGAAAAAATGCTGCAGCGCATGTATATCGGCGAGCCGCCGGGCGCCTACGACCGCCTGCTCGATTTCTCCACACCGCACACCGGCACGACATTCTTCGCGCCAACCCGCCCCATGCTGCAGACGCTTGTCGAGGGCGGACAGGCGAAGCCTGCCGCACGGTAGGCAGGCGTCCTCAACGATTTCAGCCCGCGATCACCGCGAATTCAGCGTGCGTCGCGCTTTGCCTGTGCCACCTTGGCCGCCCTGCGCTGCCGGCCGAGTTCCATTGGCCGGACCAGATCCGGCGCCCTCTGGTTCGCCACCGGCCGCATACCCCTGCGCGCGGTGCGCGAGTTGAAGGCGGGGCCGTCCGATGCCGCCCCTTGCTTCATCACCAATGCCTTGCGCGCATTCTCGATCAGCGAAACGCTGGCGGCCAGTTGCCGGCGCCGCTCGGCCTCGCCATTCAGGCGCCGCATGGCCATGGCCAGCACCGCAAGCTTGAGCTGCGACCCGCCATCAGCCTTCGAAGGCGTAGCGCCCTTCGCCGCGCCCTTGCCCCGGATCTCACGCCGGCGGCGGTGTGCTTCGGTCTGCGCCTTGTCGCGCCGCTCCCGCAACAGCTTGACCAGGCCGGCAAGATCGGCGTCGGAGAGCTCCTGCACCGCCGGATGGTGAGACTTCTCCACCAGATCGTGTTCGTCGGCACTCAGCGCGCGCGCTTCTTCCTTGCGTGAAATCGCCATGGCATCCTCCTCCGCTGGCACGCCTGTTGGCTTCAGGCCCTGCTACCGGCCAAGCCT
>NZ_RZPI01000795.1:0-2389 GCF_003998715.1 Mesorhizobium sp. M7A.F.Ca.CA.002.15.2.1 | reverse complement strand
AAGGCCCCGGTGGGGTTGATCCATATCGACGCCCACTGCGACACCAGTGGCCTGTTCGACATGACCAAGTTCCACCATGGCGGCCCGTTCCGCAACGCGGTGCTTGACGGCGTGCTCGACCCGACGCGCACGATCCAGATCGGCATCCGCGGCTCGGCCGAATATCTGTGGGAGTTCACCTACGAGTCCGGCATGACCGTGGTGCATGCCGAGGAGGTGACCGGCCTCGGCATTCCGGCGATCATCGAGAAGGCGCGCAAGATCGTCGGCGACGGCCCGACCTATGTCTCCTTCGACATCGACAGCGTCGATCCGGCCTTCGCGCCGGGCACCGGCACGCCGGAAGTCGGCGGTCTGACGACGCGCGAAGTGCTCGAACTGCTGCGCGGCCTCAAAGGTCTTAACATCGTCGGCGGCGACGTCGTCGAGGTGGCGCCGCAATACGACTCGACCACCAACACGGCGCATGCCGCCGCACAGGTGCTGTTCGAGATACTGAGCCTGATGGTGTTCAGCCCGGCGATAACAGGCAAGGGCGCCTGACGTCTAGAAAAGCAAAGGCAGCCGCCGCGCTGGAGCCGGCGGCCGACCCGAACAAACAAAGCTTCCAGACAGGGGAATGACAATGACAATCCGTAAGACATTTGCCTCCATCGCCGCCGTGCTGATGCTCGGCACGGCCGGTTTCGGCCTCGCAGTTCAGGCCGCTAGCGCCGATGCGCTGGCGGACATCACCAAGGCCGGCACCATCAATGTCGGCGTCTTCGCCGACTTTCCGCCCTTCTCCTCGGCCAGCGCCGACATGAGCCTCAAGGGCTATGACATGGATGTCGCGCAATACATCGCCGATACGCTCAAGGTGAAGCTCAATCCCATCGCCGTCACCGGCCAGAACCGCATCCCGTATCTGAACGATCATCGCGTCGACCTGCTGATGAGCGTCGGCTATTCGAAGGAACGCGAGCAGGTCATCGACTTCGCCGCTGCCTACGCGCCCTACTACATCGCCGTGATCGGTCCGGCAGCGCTTGCCGTCAAAGGCAAGGAAGACCTCGCCGACAAGTCGATCGCCGTCAATCGCGGCACGCTGGAAGACACCTCGCTCACCGAGGCAGCACCGGCATCGGCCGACATCAAGCGCTTCGACAACTACAATTCGGTGATCCAGGCCTTCATCTCCGGCCAGACGCAGCTGATGGTCGTCGGCAACGATGTCGGCGCGCAGGTGCTGGCCAAGCAGGACGCACTGAAGCCGGAGCAGAAGTTCCAGCTTCTGACCTCGCCCTCGCATATCGGCCTCAACAAGAACGAAGACGGCCTGAAGAAGGCCGTGAACGATGCGGTCGCCAAGATGCTGGCCGACGGCAAGCTGGACGAAAGCTCGAAAGCCTGGCTGAAGACGCCGCTCAATCCCGACAATCTCAAGGATTGAGTTTCCGTGGCCTTTGGCTGGCTCCCGGGTGCCCTGGGCGACATCGCGCATGGCGCGGCCACGACGATCCTGCTGATCGCCGTGACCACGCTGGCCGGAACGCTGCTCAGCATCCTGGGTGCCGCGGGGCGGCGAAACGGCCCGGTGCTGCTCAAGCGGGCAATCGCCTGCTATGTCGAGGTGATGCGCAACACGCCGTTCCTGGTGCAGTTGTTCTTCATCTTCTTTGGGCTGCCCAGCCTGGGCGTCCGGCTCGACCCGCTCCTGGCCGCCATGCTGGCGATGACGCTCAACATGGCGGCCTACACCATCGAGATCGTCGGCGCCGGGCTTGACGCCGTGCCCGGCGGGCAGACGGAAGCAGCGCTGGCCCTTGGGCTGCGGCCACGCCAGGTGTTCGTCAAGATCGTGCTGCCGCAGGCGCTCAAGATCATCTACCCCGCGCTCACCAGCCAGATCGTCATCATGATGCTGGAGTCCGCCGTCGTGTCGCAGATCGCCGTGCGTGAGCTGACCTACGAGGCCGACATGCTGCAGGCACGCACCTTCCGCTCCTTCGAGACCTATTTCGTCGTGACGCTGGTCTATCTCGCTCTGTCGATGGCCTTGCGCCGGCTGCTGGTGTCAGGCGGGCGCCGCGCGCTCGGAGCCGGTGTGTCATGATCGAGTTCACCTTCTGGGACATCGTGCGCAACCTACTGCTCGCCGCCCGCTGGACGGTGCTGCTATCGCTGGCCGCCTTTATCGGCGGCGGCATCGTCGGCATGATCGTGCTGTTCTTCAGGATCGCTGAGAACAAATGGAGCCGGCGTGTCGCCTCCGGCTACATCGCCCTGTTCCAGGGGACGCCGCTCTTGATGCAGCTGTTCCTGATGTTCTTCGGCCTGCCGATGCTTGGTCTGCGCATCGAACCCTGGACGGCGGCGGCGCTCGGCCTCACCTTCTTCGCCAGCGCCT
>NZ_RZPI01000794.1:0-2391 GCF_003998715.1 Mesorhizobium sp. M7A.F.Ca.CA.002.15.2.1 | reverse complement strand
GGTCAACACCGGTCTTCTTTATCGACATTTTCGAGCCTTCTGTTTGTTGGCCGGTCATAGGCGTGCGGCCAGCGCCTGTAGCGCCAGCGTATAGCCGAGCGGCCCAAAGCCACAGATCATGCCGACGGCGACCGGCGCGACCATGGAGACGTGGCGGAATGGTTCCCGCGCATGGATGTTGGAAAGATGAACTTCGGCCACCGGCAATGGTGCGACGGCGCGGATGGCGTCGTGGATGGCAATCGAGGTGTGGCTGTAGGCGCCCGGGTTGATGACGATGCCGACAGCCTTGTCGCCGGCTTCCTGAATCCAGTCGACAAGGTCGCCCTCATGGTTCGACTGGCGGAAATCGATCTCGAACCCCAGCGCCGTGCCTGCCTGCTTGCAGTCGTCGGCGATCGCGGCAAGCGTCTTGCCGCCATAGATGCCCGGCTCGCGCTTGCCGAGCGCGTTGAGATTGGGACCGTTCAGGACGAAAACCGTTTTCAAAAAAGCCGACCTTTCCCGGCGCCGTCATCAAGCCGGCGCGCTGGGCCCTCTATAATGGGCATAGCCGCCCGCGGAAAGAGCGCAAGTGCGTTCTTTCACTGTCCACAACAGGCGGAAATGTGCCAGTGAGAGATAGCTGGCGAGCAAGATCAGAGCGCGGCTTTCGCCGCCTCGATCTTTTCAGCCAGCACTTCCTGCCCGAGCGCCCCGAACACCACCTCGTTGCCGACGACATAGGACGGCGTTCCGGTGATCGCCAGTTTGTTGGCAAGATCGTAGGTCTTGGCGAGGGCCTCGTTGATTGTCGGGTCCTTCATCTTCTCGCGCAGCGCCGCTTCGTCGGCGCCGAGCGACAGCGCGACCTTCATGGCCGCCGCCTCGGTGGCGCGTCCCTGACCGCCGAGCAACGCATTGTGGAACTCGCCGTACTTTTCCGGGTGCATCAGGTGGAAGGCCATCGAGACCACGCTCGCCTTCTGCGAATCCGGTCCGAGGATGGGGAATTCCTTGAGCACGAAACGCAGGTCCGGATCGGTCTTGGTCAGCGCCTTCATGTCGTCGATGGCACGTTTGCAGAAGCCGCAATTATAGTCGTAGAACTCGACGATGGTGACCTTGCCGGTCGGATTGCCGACGACGCCGTCGAAGGCGGAGTTGAAAATCTGGTCCTTGGCATCCTTGATCACGCCGAGATGAGCGATGCGCTGCTCTTCCTTCTGCTTGGCCTCAAGCGCGTCCTGGACCTCCAGAAGAACTTCCGGGTTTTTCAACAAATAGTCGCGGATGATGCCTTCGACCTCGGTGCGGTCGATCTTGGTATCGGCCGCCGCCGTCTCGACCGGCTGTGCGGTCCCGGCCTTGGCGATCTGCGGGTTTCCGGCAACGAATCCGAAAGCCAGCATGGCCAGAGCGACCGCAACCCCCGTGGTGCCCAGCAGCAGTGCCTTTTTCATCGTTCCTGTTCCTTCTGCCTGTTTTCCGGTCTGGCTATGTCGTGGCGCGGGGCCGGAAGGTTCACTTGATCTTGGTTGATGGCTTGTAGTTTATGATATCCTGGGCGCGAAGCCAGCGCGGCTCGCCGCGTTTCATCTGCTGCTGCGCCCGCATGGCGAAAATCTTCGCATCCTTGTAGTTGCCGGAATAGAAATGGCTTTCAGCGGTGGCAAGTTCAGCGCCAGGTATGTCGCCCAACTCGCCATAGGCCTGCGCCAGATAGCGATATCCGGCTGAATTTTCCTTGTCGCGACCGAGGCCATTGTTGATCTGCACGACGGCTTTTTTGAGGGAGTCGGGCGTGCCGACGGCCATCAGCGCCTGGCCCACGGACACTGGCAGCAGACCGGACCGAGCCGAATCGAGGCTGACCGCCTTGGCATAGGCGTCCGCGGCTTCCTTGGGTTTGTTGGCTTTCATCAGGATGTCGCCGCGCAGTTCCTGGAAGTAGGCATTCTTCGGTTGCGCTTTGATCAGTGCATTGGTCTTGGCGAGGGCGGCGGCGATGTTGCCGAACAGGTAGGTCGACTGGGCGTCGCCGTACTGGGCGGCGAGGGTTCCTTGCATCTTTCGCATCAGCCGGGACGCGGCCGCCTGGCCTTCCATGTAAACGGCGATCTTCACCCGCATCATGTCATGGCGCTGCTGCAGCGCGGGCGGGTCCGGCCTGTCGACATTGGGGTCCTGTTTCACCAGCACTTCGAGATTGGCGATGCGGTCCTGCGGCATCGGATGGCTGATCCGATACGGATCGACCTGGGCGCCCGAAAGCGAAAGTGCGGTCTGGAAGCGGCGGAATGTCTTCAGCATGCCCATGCCGGACTGGCCGGTGGCGTTGAGATAGGTGATCGCCGAGCGGTCGGCCGTCATCTCCTCGGTGCGCTGATAGGCGAGGATGCTGCGCTGTGC
>NZ_RZPI01000793.1:0-2392 GCF_003998715.1 Mesorhizobium sp. M7A.F.Ca.CA.002.15.2.1 | reverse complement strand
GGAACCAAGGGAGGATTTTTCTTTTGCATGACGGACGTGAGCCGCGTTGAGCGGTTCGTGATGGAGAACGCTTGTCTCGAATTCCTCCGTCGGCGGAGGACGTCGGCGCGGCTCGAAAGTCCAGCGCCGGACCCTGGTACCCCTTCAATTGGGGCGAGGGTGGATGGGTGTCTTCAGACCACCAAAGCAGTCACGACCTTCTTACAACATATCCAGAAACGGAGAAGACCGAATGACCAAACTTTCAATTTCATTGAAGTCCACTGGCAAGTCCGCCGGCATGGCAGCGCTTGCGCTGTCGCTGCTGGCAGGCACCGCCGCTATCGCCAAGGCAGCCGAAGTCACCGACGCCACCGTCGCCTTCCTGATGCCTGACCAGGCCTCGACCCGTTACGAACAGCATGATTATCCCGGCTTCGCCGCCGAGATGAAGAAGCTGTGCCCGGGCTGCAAGGTGCTCTACCAGAACGCCGATGCCGACGCCTCGCGCCAGCAGCAGCAGTTCAACTCGGTGATCTCGCAGGGCGCCAAGGCGATTGTGCTCGACCCCGTCGACTCGACCGCCGCCGCCTCGCTGGTCAAGCTGGCGCAGAGCCAGGGCATCAAGGTCATAGCCTATGACCGGCCAATCCCGACAGCGCCGGCCGACTTCTATGTCTCGTTCAACAATGAAGGCATCGGCAAGGCCATCGCCGATTCGCTGGTCGAGCACCTGAAGGCGCTGAAGGTCGATCCGGCCACCGGCGGCGTTTTACAGATCAACGGTTCGCCGACCGACGCGGCGGCCGGCCTGATCAAGAAGGGCATCCATGCCGGCCTCGACAACAGCGGCTACAAGATCCTGGCCGAATACGACACGCCGGAATGGGCGCCGCCGAAGGCGCAGCAATGGGCCGGCGGCCAGATCACCCGCTTCGGCCCGAAAATCCTCGGCGTGGTTGCCGCCAATGACGGCACCGGTGGCGGCGCCATCGCGGCCTTCAAGGCGGCCGGCGTCGATCCGGTGCCGCCGGTGACCGGCAATGACGCGACGATCGCGGCACTGCAACTGATCATCGCCGGCGACCAGTACAACACCATCTCCAAGCCGAGCGAGATCGTGGCGGCGGCCGCCGCCAACATCGCCATCAAGCTACTTTCTGGCGAGACGCCTAAGGCCGAGATGACGCTGTACGATACGCCCTCGCAGCTGTTCACGCCGGCTGTTGTGACGCAGGAAAACCTGAAGGCCGAGATCATCGACAAGAAGATCAACACCGCGGCCGAGCTCTGCGTCGATCGTTACGCGGAAGGCTGCAAGAAGCTGGGCATCGGGAACTGACCGCGACCCTTGCCCGCTCCGCTGCCTGGCCACCCGCGTGGTGGCCAGGCAGCGCTCATGCGAAATTTTTGAACCGGTTTTGAAAGGCTTCCTGGCATGACCGATACCTCGGACGAACCGGTTCCGGCAGGCGAGCTGGTGCTCAGCCTGCGCGGCGTTTCGAAGAATTTCGGCGCCGTTTCGGCGCTCACCGACATCGATCTCGATGTCCATGCAGGCGAAGTGGTGGCGCTGGTCGGCGACAATGGCGCCGGCAAGTCGACCCTGGTCAAGATCCTGGCCGGCGTGCATCAGCCGAGCTCAGGCACGATCAGTTTTCGCGGCAAGCAGGTGACACTTGCCGATCCGAGTGCCGCGCTGACGCTCGGCATCGCCACCGTGTTCCAGGACCTGGCGCTGTGCGAGAACCTCGACATCGTCGCCAACATCTTCCTTGGCCGCGAACTCAGCCCGCTGCGGCTGGACGAGGTGGCGATGGAAGTGCGCGCCTGGACGCTGCTCAACGAGCTTTCGGCGCGCATCCCGAGTGTCCGCGAAGTGGTCGCTTCACTGTCGGGCGGCCAGCGCCAGACGGTGGCGATCGCGCGCTCGCTGCTGCTCGAACCCAAGCTCATCCTGCTCGACGAGCCGACGGCAGCGCTTGGCGTGGCGCAGACGGCGGAAGTGCTCAATTTGATCGAGCGGGTGCGCGACCGCGGCCTCGGCGTCGTCATCATCAGCCACAACATGGAAGACGTGCGCGCCGTCGCCGACCGCATCGTCGTGCTGCGGCTTGGCCGCAACAACGGCATCTTCTCGCCCGATGCCTCGAACCAGGAACTGGTCAGCGCCATCACCGGCGCCTCGAACAATTCGGTGTCGCGGCGCGCCGAGCGCAGGCAGGCCAGGCAAGACCAGACCCAGGAGCCACGCCCATGAGCCGCGAAGCCGAACAGGCCGCCCCCGTGCCGCCGCAGCTCGACCGCGCCGATGTGCGCGTCAAGCACGAGGCGGGGATCGGCGGCGCCATCCGCCGGTTCTTCGACCGGGTCCGCTCGGGCGATCTCGGCTCGCTGCCAGTGATTGTCGGGC
>NZ_RZPI01000792.1:0-2398 GCF_003998715.1 Mesorhizobium sp. M7A.F.Ca.CA.002.15.2.1 | reverse complement strand
CTCATAGGTATCGGGATCCTCGATCTGGCTGCCGACATGGAAGCACAGGCCGACCTTGTAGCCGGTACGGCTCAGCCGCTCCGCGAGCTCGACGGCATACGCCGGCCCGGCGCCGAACTTCTTCGACAGTTCGTAGGCGGCATGCCCCTTGGTCTGCACCCGCACGAACACGCTGATCGAGCCCGGATCGATGTCGAGAGCCCGCACCACTCGCGTCAGCTTGGTGATCTCGTCCTCATGATCGAGCGAAATGACGCGGATGGCGTATTTCTCCAGCGCCAGCTTGATGTCCGACTGCGCCTTGACCGGGTGCATGTAGAGCATCTCGGCATCGGGGGAAACGGCACGCACGGCGGCGAACTCGCCCGGCGAAGCGACGTCGAAAGCCTTGACGCCGGCTTCGACCAGCGTCTTCAGCACGATCTGCTCGCCATTGGTCTTGACCGCATAGGCGGTCTTGCCGGGGAACATGCCCATGAACTGCCTGGCATCCGCCATCAGCACTTGCGGGCGGAAGCAATAGACCGGATCGTCCGGACGAAGCGCCAGTGCCGCCTCGCGGGCATTCTCGAATCGCTGCATGGACGAATCCTCACTTCGGCTGCGCACAATTAATCCAAGCTAGCGGCTAATGAAAACAATTCTGTGTCTCGTGCGGCTGACGCTGGGGCGCTGGGTCTTTGCCAGCAACGTTTGCCAGCGATCAGGTTTCGGGTGGCTCTTGTCACTGAGTCCGATATGGCTTCTGCCTGACTGACTGGCATTCAGGCCGTCTGGGAGGGCGACTCACATGACAATAGCCGCGACATCAGCACCGCGCGGGCCGATGGTGCTCAAGGACTGGGGGCAGCTCCTGCTGCTCGGCGCGATCTGGGGCGGCTCGTTCTTCTTTGCCCGCATCGCGGTGGCCGAACTCCCCCCGCTGGTGCTGGTGCTGTTTCGCGTCGCCATCGCCGCGATCGCGCTACAGATCTATCTCGGCCTGTGCGGCCCGTCCTTCCGCCTCGCGCTTCCGCATGCAGGCCTGTTCTTCCTGCTGGCGCTCACCAACAATGTGGTGCCCTTTTCGCTGATCTTCGCCGGCCAGACGGAGCTTGGCGCCGGCGTCGCCTCGGTGCTCAACGCCACGACGCCGTTCTGGACATTGATTCTCGCCAATGCGCTGACATCGGACGAAAAGCTCTCCTGGAACAAGCTCGCCGGCATTGCGCTCGGCATCGCCGGTACGGCCGTCATGATCGGCCCCGGCCTGCTTGCCGGGCTCGGCGGCCCGGTCTGGGCCAAATTCGCGCTGATCGGCGCTTCACTGTCCTATGGCATTGCGCTGATGGTCGCCCGCCGCTTCAAGGGCGTGCCCTCGCCGGTCGTCGCCACCGGGCAGTTGACCGCTTCGACCATCATCATGATCCCGATCGTGCTCTTCACCTACGGCCCATCCGGCCTGTTCTCGGCCTCGCCGCCGGTCTGGGCGGCGGTGCTGGCGCTGGCACTTCTGTCCACAGCCGTCGCCTACATCCTCTATTTCAACCTCGTCGCCTCGGCGGGCGCTACCAACGCCTCGCTGGTCACGCTTGTTGTGCCGGCCAGCGCCATGCTGCTCGGCTTCCTGTTCCTAGGCGAGCGGCTGGAGCTGTTCGAAATCGGCGGGGTGGTGCTGATCGCGCTCGGCCTCATCACCATCGACGGGCGCGTCCTTGGAAGACGTTAGCGCGTCCTTTGAACCCCCACATCGCCGCGAAAGTCGCATTCGACTTTCGCGGCGGTAGCGCTGCCATGACACGGCAGCGACACGAGCCGGCCACATTTTATTCACAGGTCTGAAGTCGGTATTTGCCTAGGAGTTTCAAAGCCTAACGGCAAAAGACATGTCGCGGATTTCACAATCACGTCGCAATGCAGCACATTTTCCGCTTGCCTGTGGCACAAATGAACCTAGACTCCATGACATAGCTCTTTAAGAGGAGGCTATGTCATGGGACTTACGAGGCCTATCAACGCATTGATGATCTGTGCTGCGTTCGCCTTTATCGGAGCCCTCATTATGGGCTTCCTTCCCTGACCGCCAAAGCGGGGAAGACCAGCACCCAAATAGTCCAACCAATTCAAAAGGCCGGGTTTTTCCCGGCCTTTTGTTGTTGAGCCCGACCTCATGCCGCGGCTGATCCGGCGGCCGCCGCCTCGTGCGAGCGAATACCGATCATATGGCAGATGGCAAAGACCAGATCGGCGCGGTTCATGGTGTAGAAGTGGAAATCGCCGACACCGCGCTCGACCAGGTCCATGACCTGTTCGGCTGCCACCGCCGATGCCACCAGCGCATGCGTCTGCGGGTCCTTGTCGAGGCCTTCGAAACGCTCCGCCAGCCACCCGGGCACATGCGCGCCCGCCCTCGCGGAAA
>NZ_RZPI01000791.1:0-2403 GCF_003998715.1 Mesorhizobium sp. M7A.F.Ca.CA.002.15.2.1 | reverse complement strand
GCTCCTCCCAGAGCGCCGGCCGATGCCATGCCGGCGTTTGCGCATGTTTTATAAAAAATTGACACGCGTCAAGATTTAAAATGTGCGTAGCGATTTTTGACTGCGCGCCCTGCGGGCATGACTGTCCTGCCGGCATGCGCTACAACCAAGGCGCGAAAAAAACTGCCAGCCTAGGGAACCACTAGGGGGATGTCCGCGTTGGTCGCTACTTTTGTGCAGAGGGAGGTTTGGGGTGGGGCGTTTCGAAATCGTGGAAGAGCCAACGGGTACGTTTTCGATTTTCGACACCGTCACGGAATTGCCGGCAACGGCCAAAGGGGGCGTGTGCATTGGGCTTTATCGGCACGAAGTGCCTCTGGCACTGCTTGCAGCGGTTGAAACGGTCCAGCCCGGCCATTTTTCGCTCCTGCCCTCATTGTCGGTGTTGAACGACTGGCGGGCTCATCGAGACGATCTGCTGGCATGAGCAAAGCTGCCCGATGTCGCATCAAAAATCATACGGTATGGGAAATCACGCCCTGTTGTCGAAAGCGGCGGTGAGGCATGGAAAGCAAGGGGAGGTTGCAGTGCGTTGGGAGGTGAAGCAATGTCTGATCAGGACGACCTGATCCGAGCTGCCATCGGACGGCTGCTCGCCGAGAAGACAGGCGCCGCCGTCATATCGATGAGAGAGAGCGTCACCGAGCTTCTGGCGCTGACCGGTGCCGCACTGGACGAAAGACTCCAAGACCTGCTGCTGGAAATGGCCGAAGTCCGCGGCATGATGGTCGCTCTCGACTTCTGAACATATCCGGCTGGGATGCTGCAGCATGGACCGGCAGCGCTTTCATCGCCGGCAGCCTCTAACCTTACTGCGTCCAATATCGGGCATCGCATTTTAGGCCGAAAGCGGACAGGCAGCTTTCCGCCCGATCGCCAGTATTGCCGGCATGTCGCGGATCGTCGCCGCGACAGCGCGCCTCGCCAAACCTTGGCTCTTTTTCCGACCCTCAAACGTCTTAGCTACAGTGAAGCTAAGGAGCAGGGTCGATGAGCCTCAGGAATAAAGAAATCGTGGTCACCGGTGGCAGCCGTGGGCTTGGCCTCGGATTGGTCGAGGCGCTGGTCGAACAGGGCGCCAGTGTGACCGTCGTTGCCCGTGGCGTCGAGGCGCTGGATGCGGTCGGTGCGCGGCTTGGGGTCGCCACTATCCGCGCCGACGTTGCGGAGGAGGGCGCGGCCTATCGCATTCTTAGCGAGGTTCGTCCTGACGTCGTGGTCCTGAATGCTGGTGCCACGCCCCGGATGGGCCGGTTGGACCAACTGAGCTGGGAAGATTTTTCAATCGCCTGGGAAACCGACGTCAAGGCCGGGCTATACTGGCTGCAGGCGGCGCTCAACCTGCCGCTCAAGCCGGGCAGCCGTGTTCTGGTGGGATCGAGCGGTGCCGCCGTCACCGGGTCGCAGTTGTCGGGCGGCTATGGCGGCGCCAAGCGCATGCTGTGGTTCATGGCGAAGTACGCCAACGGCGTTTCGCTGGAGAAGAAGCTCGGCATCCGCTTTCAGGCGATCGTGCCGCGGCAGATGATCCTCGGCACCGGAACAGGCGATGCGGCGGCCGGCGCCTATTCCGGATCCATGGGCATCACGCCCGAACAATTCGTCACCCGCTTCGGTGCGCCGATGCCGCCCCGAACCTTCGGCGACAGGGTGGTTTCCGTGCTGGAAGACCCGCAATATGCCGAGGGGATCGTCTTCGGCCTCAATGGCGACGCGGGCGTAACCGTGATGGAGGGGGCTGCGGCTTGAGCGAACGAGATCCTGCCGTGGACCGCGACCGACGGGAAGGGCTGCTTGCCCTTGCCGCCGCGATGCGGCCAGAGCTGCACCGCTATTGCGCGCGCCTGATGGGCTCGGTCATCGACGGGGAGGATGTCGTGCAGGACACGTTTGCGCGAGCCTTCGTTGCGCTGAATGAGCTGGGCGAGGTGCCGCAGCTCAGGCCCTGGCTGTTCCGCGTCGCCCACAACCGTGCGCTTGACCTGCTGCGCAGCCGCGCGATCCGCGCGGCGGAGCCTATCGAGGCGGCGCTTGAAATTGCCGACGACACCAAAGCCGACCCGGTGGAGATGCTGATGCGCAGGCAAGCTATACAGACCGCAGTGTCGCGCTTCGCGGAGCTTCCGCTGCTCCAGCGCAGCGTCGTCATCCTCAGAGATGTGCTCGACGAGCCGCTGGCCGAGATCGCTGCTTTGCTCGGCATCACCGTCGATGCGGTGAAAGGGCACTTGGCGCGCGGCCGCGCCCGGCTTAGGGAAGTCAGTGCGCAGGCCAGTTCGGCTCCCGATGCGCGTATCGCGTCGGCCGCCGTGGTCCGTTATGCGACCCTGTTCAACCAGCGGGATTGGGACGGCTTGCGCGCCC
>NZ_RZPI01000790.1:0-2403 GCF_003998715.1 Mesorhizobium sp. M7A.F.Ca.CA.002.15.2.1 | reverse complement strand
GTTCGGTCTCAAGGTTTTCCAGCGTCACGGAAAGCTTGCCGCCGCGCGTTGCTGCCCAAGAACAAGGTCAAGCTGCAGCTCAACCTGATCCTCGTCGCCAATGCCGCCATTCCGCGCGGCGGCAAGCTTTCCGTGACGCTGGAAAACCTTGAGACCGAACCGCGTTTCGCGCTTGCGTCGGCTGGCCCGATGCTGCGGGTGCCGCCGAAATTCCTCGAACTGCATTCCGGCCACAAGCCGGAGGAGCCGATCGACGCGCATTCCGTGCAGCCCTATTACACGCTGCTTCTGGCGCGCGAGGCCGGCATGACGATATCGATCCACGCGACGCCGGAAGAAATCGTGCTTTCGGCGGCCTGATGCGCAGCCGATAAAGCGAAGTATTTTTTCATTTAAAGCTGTAATTCCAGCTCATCGACTTGAGATGCGTCTGGTCGTTCAGGCGGCGCCAAAGCATTCGTGAATAAAAGTAGGCACCTGCCCATCTTTATAAAAATTTTACCTAACGCCTTTTCGGCTTCTTTACCAGATTGGCCTATGGTGCGTCCTGGATGCCCCCGACGCTACCGGACTGCCAGAAGGCAAAGAGGACCCGGAAATGAAACGCTGCATGTTCGTCGACGATTCAAGCGTTATCAGGAAGGTTGCAAAACGCATCCTGGGCGGCTCCGAAATGATTGTCATCGAGGCCGCCAGCGGACTTGACGCGCTGGAGATGTGCGCCGCCGACATGCCCGACATCATCGTCGTCGATGGCGCCTTGCCCGACGTACCGGCGGTCGATCTCATCCGTCGCGTCCGCGCCATGGAGAGCCCGATAAGGCCGCAGATCCTGATTTCCCTGGTCGAGCTCGATATTGCTTCGATCATGCGGGCCAAGCGAGCCGGCGCCCAGGGCTATCTCTTGAAGCCGTTCAACCGCCCGCAGTTGCTCGAGCGCTTTCGCACCTTGAAGAGCGCACCTGATTCGGCATCCTTGAGCAACTCCAGAAAAAGTGCGTGACGGTCTTCTGCTCGGAAGCCCAGAAGCAGACCGTTACCAGCCCATCATGCAAAAACCCGGCCGAAGCCGGGTTTTTTATTGAAAAGATTCGAACGATTCGTCGCTCAGGCGCTGACGCGAATGTCTTCCGGTTCGCGCAGCACATAGCCGCGACCCCAGACCGTTTCGATGTAGTTCTGACCGCCCGATGCCGCGTCGAGCTTTTTGCGCAGCTTGCAGATGAAGACGTCGATGATTTTCAGCTCAGGCTCGTCCATGCCGCCATAGAGGTGGTTGAGGAACATTTCCTTGGTCAACGTGGTGCCCTTGCGTAGCGAGAGCAACTCCAGCATCTGGTATTCCTTGCCGGTCAGGTGCACGCGCTGGCCGCCGACTTCGACTGTCTTGGCATCGAGGTTGACCACCAGGTCGCCGGTGGTGATGACCGACTGGGCGTGGCCCTTGGAACGCCGCACGATGGCATGAATGCGGGCAACCAGCTCGTCCTTGTGGAATGGCTTGGTCATGTAGTCGTCTGCGCCGAAGCCGAGGCCGCGCACCTTGTCCTCGATGCCGGCCATGCCGGAGAGGATGAGAATAGGTGTTTTGACCTTGGAAAGGCGAAGCGTTCTCAAGACCTCGTAGCCTGACATGTCAGGCAGGTTGAGGTCGAGAAGAATGATATCGTAGTCGTAGAGCTTGCCTAGATCGACGCCCTCTTCACCGAGATCGGTCGTGTAGACGTTGAAACTTTCCGATTTCAGCATCAGTTCGATGCTTTGTGCGGTTGCACTGTCATCTTCTATCAGCAGAACACGCATTTTATTCCCCTTTTCTGCTGCCGGACCATTTCACGACCCGTCCGGACCCGGAGCAGTGGTTGCCTTGTGCAGAGGCTGCCATTGAATGGTTAACAAATCCTAATTTCCCGTCCATGACGGTACCAGATTTTTTAACCTCTTTCTACACCCTCTTGAATCTAATAACGAATCTCAGAACCAAATTCCTAATGCAACACATTAACAACCTGGACTAAGCGACTCCAGGGACTCATCGACGTCGCTTCCGCATCGGTGGCCGGAATTTTTACCCGGCCTTAAGTCCTGACCCGTATGATTAACAATGCCCGTAAACGAATGGTTACCGCCGGCAAAAAACTTTAGGGTTTTGTTTCCCATAGTTGGGGGAAAGCCGGTGGACACGGGTGCGGCCTGGGCGTTTCCAGGTGGTTTGGACGATAAGTGCGGGTGTGCGTTTCCGGGAGTACCGAATCATGAAGTCACGTGAAAACCTCGTTCGGCTGAAACAGTTTCAGGTGAATGAGAAGCGGCGGCAGCTGCTGCAGCTCGACATGATGATCGCCGAGTTCGAACGCATGGCCGTCGAGCTGGAGCTTCAGATTACCGCCGAGGAAAAGAAGG
>NZ_RZPI01000078.1:0-12472 GCF_003998715.1 Mesorhizobium sp. M7A.F.Ca.CA.002.15.2.1 | reverse complement strand
GGCGACGACCTTGTCGCGATCCTCCGGCGCCAGCCCACTCGCCCGGCAGATACGGGTGTTGTAGGTGCGGTAGCGCGACAATGGAACGGCGACGCAGCCTTCGCCGATCGTGACCTCGATCAGGCGCGGCCGCTCCGAGCCGTCCGCCGGCGCGGGCAAGGCATCGCCGATATAGAAGGCCGCATGCGACCAGGTCGACTGGGTCAGGTACTTGATCGCCGCCGAGATCTTCTGGTTGCCCTCGATCAGCAGGATGTCGCCGGGCTCAAGCGTGCGACGCAGCGTTTCGGCATCGGAGGGGGTGTAGGGCTCGTAGCCGGACGATTCTTCCTGCAGCCGGCCGGCAAGCCAGCGGCCAAGTCGATCCAGAAGCGTGTCGCCGGGCTCGGTCATACTCCATGGCGATTAGCATGGGCGGGTAATGAGGGCTAGCGCACGCCTTTCTTCCCCCCGTCCGGACCGAGAGGAAGAGCGCCAAGTCATCCTACGATGCCGCGGCCTCTTCCGGCGGCGCAGCCAGATCGTCGCGCGCCTTGCGGGCCAGTTTGCGTGTCGAGCGTTTGGGACTGTCGCCGAACAGCTCGGCCGCCTCGGCAAGGCAGCTCTTCTTCAGCTGCTTTTCCGACCGCTTCAAAAGCTTGGCCAGAAGTTTCGTGTCCTCGGGCGGCCCGAGCAGCTGGTCGTCGGCCTCGAGCAGGGCGCGCATCACCAGCACATCGTGCAGGTCGCCCAGCCGCTCGCCCAGTTCGTCGACCGCGTTGCGCCTTGCTTTGATCGGTGTCGGCCACAGCCTGCCGAGCAGCGACAGATGCATGCCGTGGGTCTTGGCCGCCTTGCGCAGATCGTGGAAATCATCGGCCGCTCCCCGCGATCCGGCCTTGTCGAGCGCCTTCCTGGCGCGGCGCAGCGTGACGCGGGCGCCTTCGGCAAGCACGTCGGCCGCCTGTTCCGGCTGGTCGGGCAAGGCCAGCGTGCCGATGCGGTGCAGGCCCTCCTCGCAGGCGGCGGTCGCCGCGCCGATCGCCGCTTCGAGCCCTGTACCTTCGTGCAATTCATGCTGGCGCGCGATCAGCCTGTCGCGAACCGCGCCCAGCCCATCGTCGGCGCCCTCCTTGGGAAAGCTTGCCGCCAGGCGGTCGATGGTTTCGATCAGCGCTGTCGCCTCGCGCGGGCCGGCAAGCAGGGCCGCCACGTTGCGGTAGCACTGGTTTTCTGTCTCACAGAATGTTTCGTCACCGGAACGAACAAGCCGCAGCAAGGCGCGAGCGCTCTTCAGCCGCTTGCGGCATTTGTGCAGCGCCTGTTCCGGCCGGCTCCGTGCGGCGTCAAGATGATGCAGCGCCTTGCCGATCTCCTCGGCAAGGATTCTCCTGACCTCGCCGGTCAGCGGCAGGCGCGGATCGATGCGAAAGCTCATGCGGCGATCTCCGGAATCCCACCAAGGGCGAGCGACGCGTTGTAGAATTTCTGCTCGCCGGTGACTTCACGGCCGAGCCAGTCGGGCAGCATTTCGTCCGGCACGTCCTCCGGCGTCTCAAGTTCGGCGACCACAAGTCCCGCAAGCGGTCCGCCAAAGACATCGACTTCATAGAGATAGCCACGGTGCCTAACATGGTGACGTGTCTTCTCGATGACACGTCCGATGGCGAAGTCCAGCATCTCCACCGCCTCCGACAGCGGGATCGGGTATTCGAATTCGTCGCGCTCGCGCGCTTTGCTGCCGAATTTGAGCGTCAGCTTGGCGGAAGTGCCGTCGCTGATGCGGATGCGCACTGTGCGCCCGGGGCCGGCAGCGAGATAGAACTGGAGAATGCGGATATTGGCCTCGGCCAACTCCCGCCATGCGGTGCTGGTGACCAGGAATTTTCGTTCGACTTCCTTGCCCATGGCCGCGCACTAAAGCGTTTGCCGCCGTCGATGGCAAGACAATGACGAACAGAAGTTGACGTTAATCAATCGATTGATTAAAGTGCACTTATGATCAAACTACCTGAGCCCAAAGTTCTTCGTCGCGAGCCCGCCGAGATGACGCGCGCGGCGCTTGTCCAGGCGGCACTGAAGCTGTTCGGACGGCAGGGCTTCGACGGCACCTCGACGCGCGAGATCGCCGCCGAGGCGCGAGCCAATATCGGCTCGATCGCCTATCATTTCGGCGGCAAGGAGGGTCTTCGCACGGCCGCCGCCGACTTTATCGTCGAGACCATCCAGACGGTCGCCGGCCCGGCGCTCGGCAATGCGCAGGCGCCCGCGCCGGTCGGTCCGGAGGCAGCGCAGGCGCAGCTCTTCGCGGCGCTGGAGCGAATGGTCGGCTTTGTCGTGGCCAGTCCGCAGGCCGGTGAGATCGTGCAGTTCATCCTGCGCGAACTTTCCCATCCAACGGCAGCCCTCGATCGTATCTATGACGGTGTCTTCGAGCCGAGCCATCGCCGGCTGTGCCAGCTGTGGGAACAGGCAACTGGCGAGCCCGCCGAAAGCGAGGCCACAAGGCTCACCGTGTTCACGCTGATCGGCCAGGTCATCTATTTCCGCATCGGCCGTGAGGCGGTGATGCGCCGCATGGGCTGGCCCGATATCGGCGCCGCGGAGGCCGCCAAGGTGGTGGCGGTCACATCGGGCAATCTCAAGGCCATACTGGCCGCCAGAAAAGGGGCAAAGACAAAGGGGCAAAGACCATGAGCTTTCTGTGTTCGCTGCCGCTCGCCGCGCAGCTCTTCTCGGCCTGTGCCCCGGCAGCACCGCTGGCCGTCGGCTATGTCGAAGGCGACTACGTGCTGCTGGCGCCGATCGAGGTGGCGCAGGTAGAGACCGTCACGGTGAAGCGCGGCGACCGTGTGGTGCCTGGCACGACCGTGGTGACGCTGGAAAGTGCCGACGCAAAAATCGCTGTCGCGCAGGCGCAGGCCGGCCTTGCCCAGGCGCAGGCGCAATTGGCCGACCTGCAGATCGGCAAGCGGCCGGAAGAGATCGCCGTGCTGAAGGCCGAGGTCGATATGGCCAGCGCCCAGGCCGCCGACAATCAGGTCAAGCAGGCGCAGGCCGCGTTGGAGCAGGCGCAGTGGCGGCTGTCGAAACGGGTGCTGGCCGCCCCTTCGCCCGGCCGCGTCAACGACGTCATCCGCAATCCGGGCGATACATCAGGTCCGACCGCGCCTGTGATTTCGATCCTGCCCGACGGCGCGGTCAAGCTCAGCGTCTATATCCCGGAGAGCGCCTTCTCCTCGGTCAAGGTCGGCACCTTGCTCGGCGTCCATTGCGACGGCTGCGGCCCGGATGTTAAGGCGCGCGTCAGCTACGTCTCGCCGGATCCCGAGTTCACCCCGCCGGTGATCTATTCGCTCGAGAACCGGCAGAAGCTGGTCTACCTCGTCGAGGCGCGGCCGGAGGGCGATGCCGGCCCGCTGCAGCCCGGCCAGATCGTCGATGTCGATCTGGCGGACAGCGCAAGATGAACGCCATCGACGTACACGGCCTGGTCAAGCGCTTTGGCGACAAGACCGTCGTCGACCATGTGACGATGTCGGTTGCCGAGGGCGAGATCGTCGGCTTTCTCGGCCCCAACGGTTCGGGCAAGACGACCACCATCCGCATCATGTGCGGCCTGCTGACGCCGGACGAGGGCGAAGGCACGGTGCTCGGTTTCAACATCCGCACCGACAGCCTGCGCATCAAGCGCGAAGTCGGCTACATGACGCAGAAATTCTCGTTCTACGAGGATCTGACGATCGGCGAGAATCTCGAATTCGTGGCGCGGCTCTACCGGCTGAAGCCGGTCGAGGGGCATGTCGCGAGCACGTTGGAGGACCTCGGCCTGACGTCGCGCCGCAACCAGCTGGCCGGCACCTTGTCGGGCGGCTGGAAGCAGCGGCTGGCGCTGGCCGCCTGCATCATGCACAAGCCGAAATTGCTGCTGCTCGACGAGCCTACGGCCGGTGTCGACCCGAAGGCGAGGCGCGAGTTCTGGGACGAGATCCATCGCCTCGCCAGCGGCGGGCTGACCGTGCTGGTCTCCACCCACTATATGGACGAAGCCGAGCGCTGCCACCGCATCAGCTACATCTCCTATGGCAAGATGCTGGCCACCGGCACTGTCGCCGAAGTGGTGAAAAATGCCGGGCTGACCACCTTCGTCCTGCAGGGTCCGCGCCTCGATCAGGTCGCCGAAGCGCTTCAGGGCCGCCCCGGCGTCGATCAGGTGGCGCCGTTCGGCGCGACGCTGCATGTCGTCGGCTCCGACAAGAAGAAGCTCGAAGCCGTGCTTGCCGATGTCGAGAGAGAGCACAAGGGCGTGAAAGTTTCGCCCGGCGAAACCAGCCTCGAGGACGTCTTCATCCAGTTCATGTCCGGCTCGAAGGACAACATGGAATGAACAGCGTCTTTTCCTTCGCCCGGCTTGGCGCCTTGCTGATCAAGGAATTCATCCAGATGCGGCGCGACCGCATCACCTTCGCCATGATGCTCGGCGTGCCGCTGATACAATTGGTGCTTTTCGGCTACGCCATCAACAACGACCCGAAAAGCCTGCCGGCAGCACTCGTGGCGACGAGCAACGATCCCTATACGCGCGCCATTGTCGCGGCGCTGCAGACCACCGGTTACTATCGTTTCGACCATGTCGCGCAAAGTGCCGCCGAGGCCGAGTTCCTGATATCGCGCGGCGACGTTGCCTTCGTCGTCACCATCCCGGCCGATTTCGCCAGGAGGGTGGAGAGCGGCAACAGCCCGCAGATACTCATCGAGGCCGACGCCACCGACCCGGCGGTGGCCAGCGGCGCCATCTCGACGCTCGGCACAGTCGCCAGCCAGGCGCTGCTGAGGGCGCAAGGCACGCAGGAAGCCGCCGCCGAGGCCGCCAAGGGTCAGCTCGATGTCGTCGTACACCGGCGCTACAATCCCGAAGGCATCTCGCAATACAACATCGTGCCCGGCCTGCTGGGCGTCATCCTGCAGATGACCATGGTGATGATGACCTCGATCGCGCTGACACGCGAGACCGAGCGCGGAACGATGGAGAACCTGCTGGCGATGCCGTCCAGCCCGCTCGAGATCATGATGGGCAAGGTGCTGCCCTATCTGGCGGTCGGCGGCGTGCAGGTGGTGGTGGTGCTGGCGGCGGCGAAACTTCTGTTCGCCATCCCCTTCACCGGATCGATGTCGCTGCTCCTGACCGCCGTGCTGATCTTCGTGCTGGCGCTAGTGCTGCTCGGCTACACGATTTCGACCATCGCCCGCACGCAGATGCAGGCGCTCCAACTCACCTTCTTCTTCTTCCTGCCGTCGATCATGCTGTCCGGCTTCATGTTCCCGTATCGCGGCATGCCGGACTGGGCACAAATCTTCGGCGAGATATTCCCGCTGACGCATTTCCTACGCATCACCCGCGCGGTGATGCTGAAGGGGGCCGAACTGCCGGCCGTGGCAACGGAGATCGGCTGGCTGGTGGTGTTCGTGGCTTTGTTTGCCGGCGTAGCATTGGTGCGATTCAGGCGGACACTGGATTAGACGCCGCACGACCTCCAGTCTTGCTACCAGCCTTCGCTCCTTGCTCCGCCCGTGGATGACGAAGGGAGAAATGCTTTCGCCAATCTCCATGGTTTATAACTGCCACTAACCGTTGAGCGATTTCGGGCCGCTGACGAAGGCGCTCCCCTTGACGTAAAACCGCAGCGGGCGATCGGCATCCTTTGTAATGCCGATCCGGATGCCTTGGGCGATGTCGCCGCCTTGATGCTCGTCGGTTGCCAGCCATAGCGGGCCTTTGCGGCAAAGATCGAGCCCGTCGAGCGAACGATCGATCCGCAGTGCCTGGGCTAGCCTTCCCGGTCCTCGCGCAAGGTCGCGCAAGCGCTCGATGCCGCGATTGAGCCGCATGAGCGCAATGCCTTCGAGCGGCTCGAGCGCCCTGATGAGCACGCCGGTTCCGACCCCTGGCATCTCGCTCGAGACGTTGAGCATGTAGGAGATGCCGTAGGCGAGATAGACATAAGCGTGCCCAGCCTCGAGAAACAACGAACGGTTGCGCGGCGTCTGGCCCCGGTAGCCGTGCCCGGCGGCATCGCCGGTCACATAGGCCTCGGTCTCGACGATGCGGCCGCTGGCGATGCCTTCGGGCAGTTCGCGCACCACGATCTTGCCGATGAGAGTGCGGGCAAGGGATGCCGTATCGTCGGGCAGCTCAGAACGCGTGAGCGGGCGGTAGATGACCATGTTCAGCCCGGCGACGATTTGGAGGCGGGCGAGGAGTGATCCAAGGCGAAACCTGCCTCAGATCCATGTCGGATCCTTTGGACATCCCGTCTCAAGCCGCGGCCATGATCCCGGCATAAGTGCCGAAATCGACATTGCCGCCGGACAGCACCACGGCAACGCATTTGCCGGACAGTTCGATCTCGCCCGACGACAGCGCCGCCAACGCCACGCAGCCGCCGGGCTCGACCACCAGCTTGAGATAGGCCATGGCGTCGCGCATCGCCTGTGCCGTCGCCTTGTCGGAAACGGCGATGCCGCCTGCCAGGTTCCTGCGGTTGATCTCGAAGGTGATCAGGCCGGGCTCCGCGGTCAGGATCGCGTCGCAGATCGACGCGTGGCCGGGTTCGTTCGACACCCTGGCGCCGGCGGCCAGCGACCGGCGGGTGTCGTCGAAATGCTCGGGCTCCACCGCCCAGACCGCAGTGTTGGGCGAGGCGTCCTTGACGGCAACCGAAATGCCGCTGGTCAGGCCGCCGCCGCCGCAGGGAATGACGACCGCGTCGAGGTCGACGCCAAGCGCTTTTGCCTGGCGCATCAATTCGAGGCCGATCGTGCCTTGGCCCGCAATGATGGCCGGGTCGTCGAAGGGTGGCACCAGCACCATGCCTCTTTCCACGTAAGGGCGAACCACGCTCATGCGGTCGTCGCGAAAGCGGTCGAACGGCACCACCTCCGCCCCCATCTTGCGGACGTTAGCGATCTTCATCGCCGGCGCGTCTGAAGGCATGGCGATGACCGCCTTGACGCCGAACATCGCGGCCGAAGCGGCGACACCCTGCGCATGATTGCCCGACGAGAAGGCGACGACGCCCTGGCTGCGTTCTTCGTCGCTCAGCGACGACAGCTTGTTGTAGGCACCACGGAACTTGAACGAGCCGGTACGCTGCAGCGTCTCCGGCTTGAACAGGATGCGGCCGCCGAAGCGCTTGTTCAGCTCCTGCGATTCGATCAACGGGGTTTCGACGATCAGGCCGGCGAGACGCGCGGCGGCGGCGTGGATGTCGGCGATGCCGGGAGGGGTGGTGGCGGTCATGTGAGGTCCAGTGGACAGGGGTCTTTCCATGATGCCCGCAAAGGGAGGCGGCGCACCATGGGAAAAATGTGACCGTTACAAGGTTTAGCGAGACGGTCGCCAACGCCTCGGCTGCACGCCCCCCTCTGGCCTGCGGACATCTCCCCACGGGTGGGGAGATCGGCTGGGTATCCGCTTTCGCCAATTTCCAACGTTGAAGAAGGGGCACACCTAATGAAGCTGACAATCTCCCCCACGTGGGGGAGATGTCCGGTAGGACAGAGGGGGGCGCCGTCCCGCCGCCGTCTCACGAGTTTCACCCCAACAGCGTCCTCTGCCTCTTGCTCCCGCCCAGCTTGCGCCAGTTGTTGAAGCGGTGGCTGGCGGCGGCAAAGGATATCTTCATCTGCTGGGCGACCGAATAGCGCGACTTGCCCTCGTCGAACATGCGGTAGCAGCACTCGACGCCTTCCTCGGTCAGTTTGCCGTCCGGCGCCTTGTTGTGCGGATTGGCGGGGTCGAATTTCTCGACCTGCTGCTCGACCAGGCCTTTCAGGCGCTGCAGATCGGCCTCGATGCTGGCGATGAGATCGAGAACGGGCTTTGGGTCATAGGGATGCGGAGGCTGTTTTGCCGTCATCTGCGGGTTCCTTGTTCTGGCTGGGTTGAATTATATAGGTGAACATTCACTGATAATGAAGGGGTCGGCCCGGCATGCGAGCTTCAACAATTCTTGACCGCGACCCAAGCGCGCAATTGACCGGAGGCACCTTGAGCCCTAGTTTAGAACTATTCTAAACTAGGGTGAATTCCTCATGCTTTCCCGTGTTTTCGGCTTCGGCCGCCGCCCCTTCGAATCGCTTTCCGAACAGGAGATCCTGGCGCTGGCCATTTCGTCCGAGGAGGATGACGGTCGCATCTATCGGGCCTATGCCGACGGCCTGACGGAAAACTTCCCGCAATCGGCAAAAGTGTTCGAGGAGATGGCCGAGGAAGAGGATGGCCATCGCGATTCGCTGATCGAGCTTTTCCGCAAGCGTTTCGGCGAGCGCATTCCGCTGATCCGGCGCGAACATGTGAAGGGCTATTACGAGCGCAAGCCCGACTGGCTGGTCCGGCCGCTCGGCATCGAGCACGTGCGCAGCCAGGCCGAGGCGATGGAGCGGCAAGCCTACCTTTTCTATGTCGAGGCTGCCAAGCGCACGGCGGATGCCTCGACGCGAAAACTGCTCGACGATCTGGCGGTGGCCGAACTGGGCCATGAGACACTGGCGCAGCGGCTGGAGCAGAAACATGTGCCGGGCGAAGTGAAGGATGAAGAGACCGCCGCCGAGCAGCGCCAGTTCATCCTCACCTATGTGCAACCAGGGCTGGCCGGGCTGATGGACGGATCGGTGTCCACACTGGCGCCGATCTTTGCTGCCGCCTTTGCCACGCATGACACCTGGCAGACGCTGCTGGTCGGGCTTGCCGCCTCGATCGGCGCCGGCATTTCGATGGGCTTCACCGAAGTCGCTTCAGACGACGGCAAGCTGTCGGGCCGCGGCTCGCCGCTCAAGCGCGGTCTGACCGTCGGCATCATGACGACGCTAGGCGGTCTCGGGCATGCACTCCCCTATCTCATTCCGCATTTCTGGACGGCGACCGGGGTTGCCGCGGTGGTGGTGTTCTTCGAATTGTGGGCGATCGCTTTTGTCCAGAACCGCTACATGCAGACGCCCTTCCTGCGCGCCGCCTTCCAGGTGGTGCTGGGCGGCGCCCTGGTGTTCGCGGCCGGCGTGCTGATCGGGAATGCGTGAGTAGCCTCACTCACCCATTCACCGCCCGACTGTCGGCCGGCGCCTCGTCCCTTTCCGTCAGCCCATAGTCCCTCACGACATGGGCGATGCGCAATCGGTAGCCGGCAAAGATGCCGCCGCGACCGGCCTTCTGCGCCTGCCGGTGTTCCTCGGTGTTGCGCCAGTCCTTCACGGCTTCCTCATCTCGCCAGAACGACAGCGACAGGATGCGGTTCGGATCGGCCAGGCTCTGAAAACGCTCGATGGAGAGAAAGCCGTCAATGCCGTCGAGCAGCGGACGCAGGTCCGCGGCGATGCTCAGATAGGCATCGCGCCGGCCCTCCGCCGGTTCGACCTCGAAGATGACGGCAATCACGGCAGCACCAGTTTCGCGTGCGGGCCTGAGGCCAGTTTCAGGAACATGCGATCCTCCTTCAGGATGAATCTCTCGCGTTTGGCGAACTCGTAGTTTGCCTTGCCGGCGGGATCGGCGGCAAGCCGGGCGCGATAGGCTTCGTAGGCGGCCAGGCTTTCGATGTTATAGGCCGCATAGGCGGTCGTCGCCGAGCCCTCATGCGGCGCGTAATAGCCGATCAGATCGGCGCCGCAGCGCGGAATGGCCTGACCCCAGTTGCGCGCATACTCCTCGAAGGCCGCCTTGCCGAACGGGTCGATCTCGTAGCGGATGAAGCAGGTGATGGTCATTGTGGTCTCCTCGGGGCTGCGTCAATAGTTTGAACGACATCGAAACGTCGTGCCGACTGGTCTGCTAGGGCTGCCAGAAGGACTTCGCGCATTCGCGGCGCACGTCTTGCCGCGTCAGGCCAAGGTCGCGCAGCTGATGGTCGTCGATCTCGGCAAGGTCGAGACGCTGCAGATGGCGGTCATACCAGCGGGCCAGCAGCCGCGAACGCAACCAGCTGACGAACGGGAAGAACCGACGGCTGTGGAGCGGGGCTGAGGGGAAAGCGGTTCGTGCGGCCATCGTCGTCTCCTTGATCTCACCGGAGAATAGTGATTATCTGACAAGAACGCTTCGATGAGGAACGAACTATGCGCGAAGGACCCGACATCGCCCGCATCGCCAGCCTGGTCGGCGACCCGGCACGGGCAAACATGCTAAATGCCCTGATGGGCGGCACGGCGCTGACGGCAAGCGAGCTGGCGCTCGAGGCCGGCGTCTCGCTGCCGACCGCCAGCTCGCACCTGGGCAAACTGATGGAAGGTGGGCTGCTCACGGTGGCGAGCCAGGGCCGGCATCGCTATTACGGCCTCGCCGGACCGCAGGTGGCGGGCATGATCGAAGCCATCACAGGCGTCGCGGAAGCCGTCGGTCCAAAGCGTGTGCGGCCGGGTCCGCGCGATGCAGCGATGCGCGTGGCGCGCGTCTGCTACGATCACCTCGCCGGCGAGCAGGCAGTGGCGATGCTCGACCGGCTCGTCGCCAAGAACGTACTGGTCCGCGACGAACAAGAGATCAGGCTCGGGCCATCGGCGGCTTCGCATTTCGCCGCGATCGGCATCGACGTCTACACCAAGCCGCGCCGGCCGGTATGCCGCGCCTGCCTCGACTGGAGCGTGCGCCGTTCGCACCTCGCCGGCACGCTGGGCGCCGCCATCCTCGACAAGATCCTTGCCGAGAAATGGGCGCGCCGCGAGAAGGACAGCCGCGCGGTGATTTTCTCGCTGCCGGGCAAGCAGGCTTTCGAGAAGGTGTTTCTGAGCTGAGGAGCCGACGCTGATTTCGTCACGCTGGCAGGCCAGAGGGGGCGCGAAGGATCGCTGCGCTGGCAAATTGCGCGAACTACCCCCGCTTCAACGCCTTCCCCTGCTTGAAAAATTCCCTCCACGGATCGGCTTTCGCCAGCTGCTTCAGCGTCGTCTTGTCGCCGATCGGGAAAGCGTTCGGCGGCAAGCCGGCCTCGATCTCTGGCCAGGTCACCGGCATCGACACGGTGGCGCCTTTCTTGGCGCGCGAGGAATAGGGCGCGACCGTCGTCGAGCCCCTGCCGTTGCGCAGATAGTCGACGAAGATCTTTCCCGTGCGCGCTTTTTTCGACAGCGTCGCCGTGTAGCGATCGGGGGCACCCTGCTCCAACGCGCGGGCAAAGTCATGGGCGAAGCCCTTCACCGCATCCCAATCCGCCGCCGGTTTCAGCGGCACCAGCACGTGATAGCCCTTGCCGCCCGAGGTCTTGACGAAATTCGGCAGCGACAGCTCGTCGAGCTTGCCCCGGATATCGAGTGCCGCCTCGCGCACCGCCTTCACGTCGACACCTTCATCGGGATCGAGATCGAAGATGATCTGGTCGGGCTTCTCGATCTCATCGATCGTGCACCCCCAGATGTGGATCTCGACCACGCCATACTGGACCAGTGCGGCAACACCATCGAAATCCCGGATGAACAGGATTTCCTCGCCGTCGGTCGGGTCCTTCATGCGCGCGATCTTGTCGCTCATGCCAGCCGAGGCATGCTTCTGGAAGAAACGCTGGCCGCCGACGCCGTCCGGCGCCCGCACCAGGCTGAGCGGCCGGTTGACCACGAACTGTTCCATGCGCGGCCAAACCTGTGCGTAATGGTCGAGCAGGCCCTGCTTGGATATGTTTTCGTCCGGCCACAGCAGCTTGTCGGGATGCGAGAGTTTGACCGTGGTCGTGATCGACCCGGCGGCTTTGCCGCCTGATGCCGGCTTGGCCGTGCTCTTGCCTGTCGATGGCTTGCCTGTCGCCGCTTTGGGCTTTTCCTGCACGACTTCCTCCGCCGGCTTGTCCTCGCGCAACCCCTGGAACGAGGCGTGGCGTATTATACGGTCCGAGGTCCAGCTGCGAAACTCCACTTCGCCGACAAGTTCAGGCTTGACCCAGACCAGGCCCTTGCCCTTCGGCACGGCGGTGGCGAAGGGCGATGATTTTGCCGTCAACGCATCGAGTTTTGCCTTCAGCTCATTGGCGCCCTTGCCCGAAAAACCAGTGCCGACGCGGCCGGCATAATGCAGCTTGCCGCCCTCGTGGAAGCCGACCAGGATCGAGCGCAGTCCGCGCCCGGTCTTGTCCGACGGCAGGTAGCCGCCGATGACGAATTCCTGCCGCGCCGTGCATTTCGATTTGACCCAGGTCGGGCCGCGGCCGCTGCGGTAGGGTGCATCGGCACGCTTGGAGACGACGCCTTCCAGGCCCATCCGGCAGGCATGCTCCAGCATGATCTTGCCGGGTTCGGCGAAATGGTCGCTGAAGCGGACCGCCGCATTGTCGGACTGTTCGCCGAGCAGTTCCTGCAAGGCCTGCTTACGCTCGACCAGCGGCTCGCGCCGAAGATCCTGCCCATCGAGCCGCATCAGGTCGAACACGTAATAGATGAAGCGATTGGTCCGCTTCGCCGACAGGTCCTGCTGCAGCAGCGCGAAAGACGAGACGCCGCTGTCGGCCAGCACCAC
>NZ_RZPI01000789.1:0-2419 GCF_003998715.1 Mesorhizobium sp. M7A.F.Ca.CA.002.15.2.1 | reverse complement strand
ACATCGACAATGTGCCGATCTCGGCGGGAGCTGGTGGCAACACCAGCGCCAGCGGCACGCTTGCCGGCCTGCTGCAATTGCGTGACGGCGTCGCCTCGACCATGCAGAGCCAGCTCGACGAGACCGCGCGTGGCCTGATCACAGCCTTTGCCGAGACCGCACCCTCGATGGCCAACGCCGCCGGCCTGTTCACCTGGTCTGGTGCGCCGGCCGTGCCGGCCGCCGGCACGCTGGTCAACGGCCTTGCCGCGTCCATCAGCGTCAATGCAGCGATGGACCCGAGCACCGGCGGCAACCCGATGCTGCTGCGCGACGGCGGAGCCAACGGTGCGGCCTACGTCGCCAACACGGGCGGTGGCGCATCCTATTCCACCCTTCTGGTTGCCTATGGCGACCGGCTCGACCAGCCGATGACTTTCGACCCCGCCGCCGGGGTTTCGGCAACGTCCAGCGTGTCCGACTACGCCGCCAGTTCGATCGGCTGGTTCGAGGGCGTGCGCCAGCAGGCTTCGACCGCCTCCGACGCCAAGGAAGCACTGGCGTCGCGCAGCGCCGAGGCGCTGTCCAACGCGACCGGGGTCAATGTCGACCAGGAAATGTCGCTGCTGCTCGACCTCGAACACACCTACCAGGCATCGGCCCGGATGATGAAAACCGTCGACGACATGATGACGGCCTTGCTCAACGCGGTGGGATAATTCCATGACTTCAGTCTCCTCGGCCGCAATCTCCAATGCCATGCGCTCCCAGCAGATGCGCATGCAGGCCGAACTCGTCAAAGCCACGAAAGAATCCTCGACGGGCAGGGTCGCCGACGTCGGCCTGGCTCTCGGCGGGCGCACCACCCAGGCCGTCACTTTCCAGCGCGATCTTGACCGGCTCAACGTCATCATCGATTCCAACGGCCTGGTCGGCGCCCGGCTCTCCTCGACGCAGACCTCGCTTGGTCAACTCTCGACCGCCGCTCAGACGTTCCTGTCCGCCCTGACCACCGCCTCCTCAAGCGACTCGTCCAACAGCCTCACCCAATCCTCCGGCAAGGCGACCATCCAGCAGCTGACCTCGATCCTCAACACCAGCGTCAATGGCGAATACCTGTTCGCCGGCACCAACACCGACGTCAAGCCAATCAACGACTTCACAGCTGCCGGCTCCCCCGCCAAGGCGGCATTCGACGCCGCTTTCGTCGCCAATTTCGGCTTCACCCAGGATGATCCGCTCGCGGCCGACATCACGGCTGCCCAGATGGACGATTTCATCACCAATGATGTCGCCCCGCAGTTCACGGGCGCTGGTTGGCAGGGCAACTGGTCGAACGCCACCGACCAGCAGATCGTCAGCCGCATCGCACTCAACGAAACCACACCGACGTCGACCAGCGCCAACAGCGCCGGCATCCAGAAGCTCGCAATGGCGGCAGCCATGGTCAGCAGCCTGATGTCCAGCAACATCAGCCAGGCGGCGAAGAATACGGTTGTCAGCCGCTCCACCACATTGGTTGGCGAAGCGCTGAGCGGCATTGGCCAGCTTCAATCCGAGACCGGCATCGTCCAGAAGCGGGTTTCCGATGCCAACGATCGGATGAAAACGCAGGTCGACCTTTTCGAACGGCACATTCTCGACCTGGAAGCTGTCGATCCGGCCGAAGCCGCGACACGGGTCGCGGACCTGACACAGCACATCGAAACGTCTTTCGCGTTGACCGCACGCCTGCAGCAGCTCAGCCTGTTGAATTACCTGACCTGACAACGCTTAACGGAACGGTAGAGCCCCAACGATGTACCAATTCTCTTACGCCGACATCCAGAGCAACTCCGTTGCCGACGCGAAGGACCGCGAGCGCGAGCTTCTGACCCGCTCGATCGACATGCTGGCGGCAGCAGCAGTGGCCGGCCACGGTTCGATGGAGGCGATAGAGGCGCTTCACTTCACCAACCGCGTCTGGACCGCCTTCGTCGAGGATCTTGGCTCCAGCGACAACGCTCTGCCAAAGGAACTGCGCGCCAACCTCATTTCCATCGGCCTGTGGCTGCTGCGCGAGGCGGAGGACATCCGTCAGGGCCGCACCAACAATTTCGAAGGGCTGATCGAGGTGTCCCAGATCATCAGGGACGGCATTCAATGACCAACACGCTGAAGATATCGCTGAAGCCGAACGAAAAGATCTACATCAACGGCGCCGTCATCCGGGTCGACCGCAAGGTCACCGTCGAATTGATGAACGACGTCCAGTTCCTGCTCGAAAACCACGTGATCCAGGCCGAAGATGCCTCGACACCGCTCAAGCAGCTTTATTTCATCCTGCAGGTCATGCTGATGAACCCGGCCGGCGCCGCCGCCGCACGCGAGATGTTCCGTCGTTCGCTGCCGCTGCTTCTGGCAAGCTTCGAGGACGGCCAGATCTGCAGCGCGCTGAAAC
>NZ_RZPI01000788.1:0-2424 GCF_003998715.1 Mesorhizobium sp. M7A.F.Ca.CA.002.15.2.1 | reverse complement strand
ATCCAGCACCACGCTTTCGCCGCGCAATGTCGGCCAAAGGGCTGCGATCGCCGGGCGATCGATGGTGGCCATGGTGCGCAGGCAGAATTTCGACATCGCCATCAGCGCACCGGTGTTGCCCGCGGAAATGCAGGCGTCGGCCGTGCCGGCCTTGACCGCTTCGACGGCCTTCCACATCGATGACTTCCAGCGGCCGTGGCGCAGCGCCTGGCTCGGCTTGTCGTCCATCCTGACCGCAATTTCGCAATGGAAGAATTCGCTGATCTCGGCAAGCTTGGGAAATTTGGCGAGCTCCGGGCGCACGACCTCCTCACGCCCGAAGATGACGAAGCGGATGTCGGGACGACGGGTCGCGACCGTCATGAGCGCTGGAATGACCACGGCTGGTCCGTGATCGCCGCCCATGGCATCGATGGAAATCCTGATCACGCGGTATTTGTCTCACGGTTAGGCGGCAGGTCGTTTAGCGACCGCGAAGGTTCGGCGAAAATAACGGTTTTGGGCTGCCACACAACCGACTTTTCCGTCGCGGGCGAGCTTTTCAGGATTTTCCCAGCAAGGATCGCAGTTTTTGCTGAAATTCATTCTCCGCCGGTTCGGTCTCGCTGCCGGCGTTGAGCGCTGCGCCCTGCTTACGCGGATAGGGGTCGATGGCGAGCCCGAAATACTGTTCGGCGAGTGCCCCGACATCGATCGTGTCACCGGAAAATGTCTCTGGACTGTCAGGGCCTTCCGCGTCGAGCAGGATCTCGCCGCCACCATCGAAACCCTGCCGTCCAAGCTTGGAATCCTCGGGCAGCAGCAGCGCTTCGACCGGTTCGTCGATATGCGCTTCGACAGGCTCGAGCGTGACGATGCAGGCCTGGGTGATGTCGGCTTCGACACGACCGCTTATCTTCACGCCATTGCGCTTCCACGACGCGACCAGAAGCTCGGCGCGATAGGATTCGACCGAAATCAACCCGTGCTCCTCGGCCAGTGCCGCACGCTGTGCGGCATCGGCTTCGACAACCAGCGGCAGGCCCTTTTGCGGCAGGCGCGTGATGTTTGCACGGAAGGAGACCGGGCTTTGCGGGTCCACATGCTTCATTGTTCAACCTCCTTGGCGGCGGGAAAGGTCAGCGTGCCGGAGACAATCGATTCGGATGTCTGCGCGGCCAGATGATTGCGCGCGTCGGTAACATAGTTGGCCAGCAGCGATGCTTCCAGCCAGGCGCCCGCGTCGGGCCGGACATTGCGGGCAAGAGCCGCGGTCAGCGCTTCATGGTCGTTTCTTTCCAGGGCATCGTCATAGGCAGCGGTTCGGCCATAAAACATCTTTGCCAGCTTTTTCATGCGTTTGGGCACGCCAACGTCGCCAATGCCCAATTCCCGCAACGAATGGTCGACGTCGAGGAAGAACTCGTCGATCAGCACCTGGGCGACCTCTTGCGCCGCACCGCTCTCACCGCGCAACCTGTGCTGGAACAGGAACATGTGCAGCGACAGCATCTCGAAACGGCCAAGCGGCGTGTCTGGCACATTCCAGTGGGAATAAAACACCGTCTGCCGCGCCGCCGCCACGATTTGTGCGTAAAGCGCCTCGGTGATAGCGCGGTTGGCGTAGCGTTCGCGGCCAAAAAAGCGCTGGAACATTGGGGATGGTCTCCTGGGGACCGTTTGTTGAAGTGGGCTTGTTGCATCGGCAAGCAAGCTGGTTTACCGGTTTCGCGGCCCAGCGCAAGTTGCGGCCAGCTAATGGAGTTGTTGTTGCGCGCGCTGAATTTCAAGTCGACCTTCTCGTCCAGGCCCGCCGGCGCGATCTCGCTGCTGATGATCGTTTCGGCACTATCGGCCTGCCACACCTCCAAGATGATCGGCGACCTCAGCCCGAGTGAGACGCTGACGCAAGGTTACGTCATAGACCAGCAGGCAATCGACCTGGTGCCGGTCGGTTCGAGCCGCGAGCAGGTGCTTCTGGCGCTCGGCACGCCGTCGACGACCGCGACCTTCGACAACGAGGCCTTCTATTACATTTCGCAGACGCGCAAGCGCTACGTCGCCTTCGACAAGCCACGGCTCATTGATCAGCATGTGCTGGCGGTCTATTTCGGCGCCGATGGCCGCGTCACCCAGATCGCCAATTACGGGATGAAGGACGGCAAGATGTTCGACTTCATCTCACGCACCACACCGACCGGCGGCAAGGACCAGAACTTCCTCAGCCAGATCATCAACGGTGCCAGCAAGCTGGCACCCAGCATTCCGGGCGGCGGCGCCTAATTCCTTTCGGCTTCCATTCCGGGAGCCTCATCATCTCAGACGACCAAAAACCCGCGGGAGCGATCCTGCGGGTTTTTGTTGTGGCCTCGATCAGGGCAAGATCCCCGTATGTTTGCCGGCGATGCTTAAGCCGTCGAAACCCAAGCCGGTAGATGAGATACC
>NZ_RZPI01000787.1:0-2426 GCF_003998715.1 Mesorhizobium sp. M7A.F.Ca.CA.002.15.2.1 | reverse complement strand
CGAGCAGCAATCTGGTCAATCTGCTGTTCGATTGCTCAACCGTCGGCGTCATCGCGCTCGGCATCGTCTGCGTTCTGATGGTCGGCGAGATCGACCTGTCGGTCGGTTCGATCAGCGGCTTTGCCTCGGCCATGGTCGGCACGCTGTGGGTCAACCAGGGCTGGCCGGTGGCGCTCGCGATTCTGGCCGCTGTTGCCGTCGGCGGCTTCATCGGCGCCCTCTATGCGCTGCTGTTCAACCGGCTCGGCATGCCGAGCTTCGTCTCGACGCTGGCCGGCTTGCTGGCGGTGCTTGGCCTGCAGCTCTACATCCTCGGCTCGACCGGCTCGATCAACCTGCCCTACGGCTCGAACCTGGTGAATTTCGGCCAGTTGCTGATGATGCCCAAACTCGTCTCGTTCGCTCTGGCGGCCGTGCCGGGCATCGTCATGCTGATCACCGGCCTGCGCACCGTCGCGCGCCGCCGCGCCGCGAACCTGTCGGCGCCGTCGACCGGCGGGCTCGTCACGCGCGCGGTGGTGATTACGGTCATTCTCGAGCTCATCGTCTTCTATCTCAATCAGGCGCGCGGCATTCCGTGGATGTTCGGCCTGTTCGTCGGCCTGGTCATATCGATGCACTACGCGCTGACGCGGACCAAATGGGGCCGCTCTATGTCGGCGGTCGGCGGCAACCGCGAGGCGGCGCGGCGCGCCGGCATCAATGTGCGGCTGATCTATTCCAGCGCCTTCGTGCTGTGCTCGATGCTGGCGGCTTTCGGCGGCGTGCTGTCGGCGGCCCGCCTGGCCTCGGCCAGCCAGCAGGCCGGCACGGGCGACGTCAACCTCAACGCCATCGCAGCGGCCGTCATAGGCGGCACCAGCCTGTTCGGCGGCAGGGGCAGCGCCTATTCGGCACTGCTCGGCATCATCGTCATCCAGTCGATCGCCAGCGGCCTGACGCTGCTCGATCTGTCCTCGTCGCTTCGGTACATGATCACCGGCGCCGTGCTTGCCATCGCGGTCATCGTCGACTCGCTGGCACGCCGCTCGCGTGTCTCGCATGGCCGGGCCTGAACCCATCAACAGGAAGCAAGACATGAGCCAAGAACTGTCCGGAAAAGTTGCCGCCGTCACCGGTGCCGCGTCAGGCATCGGCCTCGAATGCGCCAGGCATATGCTGGCGGCCGGCGCCACCGTGGTGCTGGTCGACCGCGCCGAGGCGACGCTGAACAAACTGTGCGCCGAACTCGGCCCCAAAGCGATCCCGCTGGTGATCGACCTGATGCAGCCGGCAAGCGTCGCCACCATGATGCCGCAAATCCTGGAGAAGGCCGGCCAACTCGACATCTTCCATGCCAATGCCGGCGCCTATGTCGGCGGCGAGGTGGCGACCGGCGATCCCGACGTCTGGGATCGCATGCTCAACCTCAACATCAATGCCTGCTTCCGTTCGATCCAGGCGGTGCTGCCGCACATGATCGAACGCAAGACCGGCGACATCATCGTCACCAGTTCGATCGCCGGTCTGGTCCCGGTGGTCTGGGAACCGATCTACACGGCCTCCAAGCACGCCGTGCAGGCCTTCGTCCACACGGTGCGCCGGCAAGTCGCCAAGCACGGCCTGCGCGTCGGCGCCGTGGCGCCCGGCCCGGTGGTGACGGCACTGGTCGACGACTGGCCGAAGGCCAAGCTCGAAGAGGAACTCGCCGCCGGCGGCCTGATGCAGCCACGCGAGGTGGCCGAAGCGGTGATGTTCATGCTGACCCGGCCGCGCAATGTGACGATAAGGGATTTGGTGATTTTGCCGCAGAGCAATGATCTCTAGGGGGAGTAGGGGAGTAGGGCAGTAGGGCAGTAGGGCAGTAGGGCAGTAGGGCAGTAGGGCAGTAGGATTGCTCTGCCGTTCAATGCCCGGGCCCGAGCCAAGCCACCATCTCCTATTCCCGTACTGCCTTACTGCCCTACTCCCCTACTCCCCTACTGCCTTAAACCGAAGGTTTCCCCCAATGTCCCACTTCCTCGGCATCGACGTCGGCACCGGCAGCGCGCGGGCCGGGGTGTTCGACCACACGGGAACCCTGCTTGCCTCGGCCAAACGGGACATCGAGGTCTGGCGCGAGGCCGGCGACATTGTCGAGCAGTCGAGCAACGACATCTGGCGGGCGGTTTGCGCGGCCACGCGTGAAGCGGTCGCGCAATCGGGCGTGGCGCCCGAGGCGATCGCCGGCATCGGCTTCGACGCCACCTGTTCGCTGGTGGTGCTGGGCGAGGGCGGCGTGCCGCTGCCGGTAAGCAAGTCCGCCAATCCGGAACGCAACATCATCGTCTGGATGGATCATCGCGCGGTCGAGCAGACGCGCCGCATCAATCGCAGTGGCGAGGCGGTGTTGAACTACGTCGGCGGCGTCATCTCGCCGGAGATGGAAACGCCGAAACTCCTGTGGC
>NZ_RZPI01000786.1:0-2429 GCF_003998715.1 Mesorhizobium sp. M7A.F.Ca.CA.002.15.2.1 | reverse complement strand
ACAATGCCGATTTCGAGACCATTGCCGACGAGGATCTGCGCGCCAGTTGTGAAGCAAAGGCGCTGAAATTCGGCCGCCACCTCGCCGTCAACCGGCGCCAGATCCACAGCATCGACGAGGTCAACCAACTGGCCGCGCTGATCGAACAGGAGAGCAGCATTTGAACGTCGGCGACCGCCACTATCGCACCATCTGGCTGAGCGACGATGGCCGTTCGGTCGATATCATCGACCAGCGCTGGCTGCCGCATGATTTCCGCATCGAGAGGATCGGCACGGTTGCCGGCATCGCCACCGCCATCCGCGACATGTGGGTGCGCGGCGCGCCGCTGATCGGCGTCACCGCTGCCTATGGCGTCGCCATGCAGATGGCCGACGATGCGTCGGATGCAGCGCTCGACGCCGTGTGGGAGACCCTGCACGAGACGCGGCCGACCGCGATCAATCTGCGCTGGGCGCTGGACGAAATGCGGCGCTTCCTGCGGCCTTTGCCTACCGAACAACGCGCTGCAGCCGCCTATCGGCGGGCCAGTGAGATCGCCGACGAAGATGTCGGCCTCAACCGCGCCATCGGCGAGAACGGTCTCACCATCATCAAGGCGATCGCGGCGCGCAAGCAGAAGGGCGAGCCGGTCAACATCCTGACCCATTGCAATGCCGGCTGGCTGGCGACGGTCGATTACGGCACGGCGACCGCGCCGATCTACCTGGCCACAGAAGCCGGCATTCCGGTCCATGTCTATGTCGACGAGACGCGGCCGCGCAACCAGGGCGCCCAGCTGACCGCCTGGGAGATGGCCGGGCACGGCGTGCCGCACACGCTGATCGTCGACAATGCCGGCGGCCATCTGATGCAGCGCGGCGCAATCGACATGGTCATCGTCGGTACCGACCGCACCACCGCCGACGGCGACGTCTGCAACAAGATCGGCACCTATCTCAAGGCGCTCGCCGCCGCCGACAACGACGTGCCGTTCTATGTCGCGCTGCCGTCGCCGACCATCGACTGGACGGTGCATGACGGACTGGCCGAAATCCCGATCGAGCAACGCTCGGCCGACGAGGTCTCGCTGGTCTGGGGCAAGACCGCCGCCGGCGAGATTGCCCAGGTGCGCATTTCGCCTGAGACGACGCCGGCGGCCAACCCGGCCTTCGACGTGACGCCGGCGCGGCTGGTGACCGGCCTGATCACCGAGCGCGGTGTCGCCAAGGCCTCGCGCGAGGGCCTGAAGCAGATGTTTCCCGAGCGGGCGTAGCCGCTCGCTTCTAGTACAGAGGCTCGGCCATGTGCTTGGGTGTCGGCCAAGTCTCGGTGATACCCGGCTGCACCGGCCGCTCCAGATAGGTCGAGAGCACCACATAGCTGCGCGTCGAGGTGACGCCCGGCGTTTCGTAGAGGCGCGCCAAAAGGCCTTCGAGGGCCCTGGTGTCTTCGGTGCGGACCTTCAGCAGCATGCAGGTGTCGCCGGCGACGGTATGGATTTCCTCCACTTCGGGATATTGCGAGACCGCCATCAGTTCCGGCGTCTTTCCCCAGCCCCTGGTGTCGATATGGACAAAGGCGAGCAAAGGCTTTTTCACCGCCCGGGGATCGATGATGGTGACCGTGTTGCGGATGGCGCCGCTGCGCCGGAGCCGTTTGACCCGCTCATGCGCTGCCGGTGGCGACAAGCCGACGCGATCGCCGAGTTCGGCGTAGCTGATCGTGGCATCATCGACCAGGACACCTAATATTCTTCGGTCTATCGCGTCGAGATCGCGGGCCGCCGGCCTGTTCTGCAGAATGCCATCTGTTTCTTCATCCATGGCGAAATTCCTGGTTCTCCGCTGAATAGAATACGGCCATTATGCCGATATGTCGAACATTGATCAACTTGCACCATTGACTGCCCGAGCCCCGATCCCGGCGCTTGCCTATCTGTTGACGGGCTGCATCGCGGTCATCGGCTCGAACTCGCTGGTGCTGGGTCCGATTGCACCGGCTGTCGCCTCGTCGTTCGGGACCAGCGTGCCGGCCGTGATGATTGCGGCGGCCGCGTTCGGCCTCGGCACCTCTGCCAGCGCGCTGTTCCTGGCGCGCTACATCGACCGGCTCGGTGCTCGCAGAATGCTGCAGGGCGCACTGCTGCTGTTGGCACTGGCGCTGGTCGCCAGCGCCGCGGCACCCACGGTGATCATGCTGGTCGCCGCACAGCTGCTGGCCGGCATCGCCGCCGGCGTCGCCATGCCGGCGATCTATGCCAGCGCGGCGGCCATCGCCCCACCGGGCAGGGAGAGCGGCACGATCGGCGTCGTGCTGACCGGATGGACGCTCAGCATGGTCGCCGGCGTCTCGCTGTCGGCCGTGCTTGCCGATCTTGTGCATTGGCGCGCCGTTTTCGTGGCGGTCGCGGGGCTTGCGGCCCTTGCATGGATGGGGCTGGCAGTGAC
>NZ_RZPI01000785.1:0-2430 GCF_003998715.1 Mesorhizobium sp. M7A.F.Ca.CA.002.15.2.1 | reverse complement strand
CCTGATCTACGCCGCCCTTGCCTTCCTGATGGCGCTTGTCTTCGGCTTTGTCGGCATCACCCGCGTCGGCTCATGGTTGATCGAGCACCGCGATCCGCCGTTCGGCGAGTTCGCCGACATCGACGGCGCCCGCATCCACTATGTCCATGTTCCGGCACCCGCCAACGCCGAGCTGCCGCCGATCGTCTTCATCCACGGCGCCAGCGCCAATCTCAGGGACCAGATGCTGCCGCTGCGTCCCTTGCTCGAAGGCCGCGCCGAAATGCTGTTCTTCGACCGGCCAGGCCACGGCTGGTCGGGTCGCGGCACCAACAACGAGAACCCGTCGGCGCAGGCCAACACCATTGCCGCACTGATGGACCATCTCGGCATCAGGAAGGCTGTCATCGTCGGCCATTCCTTCGGCGGCGTGGTGACATCGGCCTTTGGCCGCGAGCATCCAGACAAGACACTTGGACTGGTCTTCCTCGCACCGGCGACCCATCCATGGCCGGGCGGCGCAACCGCCTGGTACTACGATCTGACCACCATTCCCGTGCTCGGCTGGCTGTTTTCCGAAACGCTGACCTATCCGGCCGGTACACTGCAGATGGCCGACGCCACCACCTGCGTTTTCTCGCCCAACAAGGTGCCGGACAATTATCTCGGAATGGCCTCTATCCCGCTGGTGCTGCGACCAAAAGCCTTTCGCGCCAACGCCACCGATGTCGCCGGGCTCTATCGCTATGCCCTCGACGCCGCACCGCGCTACAACGAGATCAAGGCGCCAACCGTGGTCATTTCAGGCGATCGCGACAAGGTGGTCTATGCACATATCCATTCGGTCGGTCTGGCGCGCGACATTGCCGGTGCCGAACTCGTCTGGGTGCACAATCTCGGTCACAAGCCAGACTGGATGGCGCCCGACCTGACCGTCGGCGCCATCGAGAAGGTCGCCGGCAAGAGTGTCGACCTGCAGGCGATGGCCAGGACCGTGGAGGCGCGCATCGCCGGCGACGCCTACGGCGCCGGCAGATGCGCCGATATCAAGGTACCGCAGGCCGAACTCGCGCCGACCTAAGGCGGTCGCCCGAACCGTTCAGAGCCGACACGCTTTGGGAATCTAGCGGCTGACTTGTGTGTCCGACCCGATATAGGCGATGCGCAGCATGTTGGTCGAACCCGGTGTCCGCAGCGGTACGCCCGCGGTGATGATGACGCGGTCGCCCGGCTTGCCGAAGCCTTCGTCGAAGGCGATGCGGCAGGCGCGGTTGACCATGTCGTCGAGGTCGACGGCGTCGGGCGAGACAACGCAATGCGTGCCCCACAAAAGCGACAGCCGCCGCGCCGTGTTGAGGATCGGCGACAGCGCGATAACAGGCACTTGCGGCCGCTCGCGGGCGGCGCGCAGGCCTGTGGTGCCTGATGCGGTGTAGGTGATGATCGCCGACAGCTTCAGCGTTTCGGCGATCTCGCGCGCGGCCAGCGAAATGGCGTCGGCGCCGGTCGCTTCCGGCTCGGAGCGCTGGGCGTTGATGATGCCGGCATAGGTCGGATCGGTCTCGACCTTGGTGGCGATACGGTTCATCATTGCCACGGCCTCGACGGGATAGGCACCCGCCGCCGATTCCGCCGACAGCATGATGGCATCGGCGCCTTCGAAGACGGCGATCGAAACATCGGACACCTCGGCGCGGGTCGGCACCGGTGCCGTGATCATCGATTCCAGCATCTGCGTTGCAACCACCACCGGCTTGCCGGCGCGGCGTGCGGCGCGCGTGATCTGCTTCTGGATACCGGGCACCGCCTCGAGCGGCATCTCGACGCCGAGATCGCCGCGGGCGACCATCAGCGCGTCGGACAGTTCGATGATTTCGGCCAGCCGGGCGACAGCCTGCGGCTTCTCGATCTTGGCCATGATCAGCGCCCGGCCGCGTGCGATCTTGCGCGCTTCGGCCAGATCCTCCGGCCGTTGCACGAAGGACAGCGCCACCCAGTCTACGCCTGTGGCCAGCACGGCATCGAGGTCCTTGCGGTCCTTCTCGGTCAACGCGCCGACCGGCAGGTCGGTGTCAGGCAGGCTGACGCCCTTCTTGTCGGAAATCGTGGTGCCGGCGACGACGGTGCAGACGATCGACTTGCCGTCGCTCTTCACCGCCTTCAGCTCGAGCTTGCCATCGTCGATCAGCAGGCGATGGCCGGCTTCGACCGAGCTCAGGATTTCCGGATGCGGCAGATAGACCCTGGTCGAGGTGCCGGGCTCGGGATTGTCGTCGAGCGTGAAGGTCTGGCCTTGCGTCAGCACTTCCTTGCCGTTGGCGAACTTGCCGACGCGCAGCTTTGGCCCTTGCAGATCGGCGAGGATGCCGATCGGCCTGCCAACGGCTTCCTCGACAGCGCGGATGCGTCCGACCAGCGTGCGCATCAGTTCATGGTCGGTATGGCTCATAT
>NZ_RZPI01000784.1:0-2431 GCF_003998715.1 Mesorhizobium sp. M7A.F.Ca.CA.002.15.2.1 | reverse complement strand
CGTCGAAGCCGAGGCCAAAGCGCGAGGCCGCTTGCTTCAGCCGGTTCGGATCGGCCTTGTCCCACGGAATGTGCAGGGAAACGGTCGGCGTCGCCTGCGTCAATTGCTGGATGACGGCGCAATCCTCGATCTTGTCGAAGATATCGCGTGGCTCGCCGGCACCGGGAAAGCGGGCAAAGCGCGTGCCGCCGGTGCCGACGCCCCAGGACGGGATCGCCACCGCGAATTTCTCGACCTTGTCTCTGATAGCGTCGATGGCGATGCCGCGACGGTCGAGCCGCTCGCCGAGCGAGGCGTAGTCGCGCTCGAGGTTTGCCTTGCGCGCGGCGTTGTCCTTGTCGACGAGGTCGGCGGAGATGATGTGTTCCATCGTCCCCTCCGCTCAGCGCGTGAACGACTGGGCGTTGCCCGCGTCGACATTGATGATGTTGCCGGTCGACTTGGCCGACATGTCGGACGCCAGGAAATAGATCGCCTCTGCGATGTCTTCCGGGAAGACCGAGCGCTTCAGCATCGAACGCGAGCGATAGTGCTCCTCCAGATCGTCGGTCGACATCTTGTAGGCGGCGGCGCGCTGTTCCTTCCACTCGCCGGTCCAGATCTTCGAGCCGCGCAGCACCGCGTCCGGGTTGACGACATTGACCCTGATCTGCGCCTCCGCGCCCTCCAGCGCCAGGCAGCGGGCGAGATGGATCTCGGCAGCCTTGGCGGTGCAATAGGCGGCGGCGTTCGGCGATGCGGCAAGGCCGTTCTTGGAGGCGACGAAGACGACGTTGCCGCCAATCTTCTGCGCGCGGAACAGCCGGAACGCTTCCCGCGAGACCAGGAAATAACCGGTCGACAGGATGTCCATGTTCTTGTTCCACAGCGCCAGCGTCGTCTCCTCGATCGGCGCCGAGGAGGCCAGCCCTGCATTCGATACCAGAATGTCGATGCCGCCGAACTCGACCGCTGTCTCGGCAAAGCCCGAAATGACCTGCTCCTCCGAGGTGACATTGATCAGCACCGGCCGCACGAAGTCCCTGCCGTAGACTTTCGCCAGTTCGTCATTGGCGCTGGCCAGTGCTGTCTCGTCGATGTCGGCCAGCACCACGCAGGCGCCTTCGCGCAGCAGGCGGTTGGCCGTGGCGCGGCCGATGCCGCCGGCGCCACCCGTGACCAGGGCGATCTGGCCGGCAAGCGACTTCGGCTTCGGCATACGCTGCAGCTTCAGGTCTTCGAGCAGCCAGTACTCGATGTCGAAGGCTTCCTGTGCAGGCAGGCCGACATAAGACGACACGGTGGAGGCGCCGCGCATGACGTTGATGGCGTTGACATAGAATTCGCCCGAGATGCGCGCCGTCGCCTTGTCGCCGGCGAAGGTGAACATGCCGACGCCGGGCATCAGGTAGACGACGGCATTGGGATCGCGGATGGCGGGCGAGTCCGGATGCTTGCAGCTGTCGTAATAGGCCTGGTAGCCAACGCGATATTCGGCGATGTCGTCGGCAAGACGCGCGATGACGGCATCGACATCGGGCTTTGCCGGATCGAATTCGATGACCAGCGGGCGGATCTTGGTGCGCAGGAAATGGTCGGGGCATGAGGTGCCGAGTGCCGCCAGCGGGCGCAGATCCCTGGAGTTGACGAATTCGAGCACAGCAGTGGAATCGTCGAAATGGCCTGTTTTGTGGCTCCTTTCCGAGATCAGGCCGCGAATCCTCGGCATCAGTTTGGCCGCGATGGCACGGCGCTCAGTGGCGTCGAGCGACTTGACCGCTTCACCGCCGAAGATAGCGACACCCTCGGAGCGGCGCTCGAACCATTCGATCGCCTGGTTGATCACTGAGATCGTCGTCTCGTAGCATTCCCTGGGGGTGTCGCCCCAGGTGAACAGGCCGTGGCTTTCCAGGATGACGCCCTTGGCGGCTGGGTGTTCGAGGCAGAATTTCTCCAGCCACAGGCCAAGTTCGAAGCCAGGGCGCTTCCACGGCAGCCAGCCGATGGCCTCGCCGAAGATTTCTTTCGTCAGCGCCTTCGAATCCTTCGCCGCGGCAATGGCGATGATGGCATCGGGATGCATGTGGTCGACAAAGGGCTTCGGCACGTAGGCATGCAGCGGCGTGTCGATCGAAGCCGCACGCGGATTGAGGTTGAAGGTGCAGTGCGGCAGGAAGCCGACCATCTCGTCTTCGTGCTCGACGCCGCGATAGAGGCCTTTGAGCGCGCGCAGCTTGTCCATGTAGAGCGTGGCAAAGCCGTCCAGCTTGATCGAGGCGCTGTCGCCGCCCGATCCCTTGACCCACAGCACTTCGACATCCTCGCCGGTGAGCGGGTCTTTCTGCCAGATCTTCGACGACGTGTTGCCGCCGCCATAGTTGGTGACCCGCTTGTCGGAACCAAGTGTGTTCGAACGGTAGACCAGAAGTTCCGGCCCGCTCATGGCGTGAGC
>NZ_RZPI01000783.1:0-2431 GCF_003998715.1 Mesorhizobium sp. M7A.F.Ca.CA.002.15.2.1 | reverse complement strand
GTGCAGGGTCAGCACGCCAAAGTCCTCGTAATAGAGCGGGCGAGCCCGGCCAATGGCATATTTCAGCACATTGACGGCGATCCCCGACAGGCCGGTGGCGCACAGCACCAGAAAAGCCAGGCAGGTCCAGTTGTAGAGGAGCATCAGCGAGCGCCGCGACAGGCTTCGCCAATCCGTCAGGTTCGCGGCGACAAGCAGAAGCACTGAGGGAATGATATACCAGCCTCCCAGGCCGAACTGGGTGAAAAAGTCGGCAGTCCGGGCAAATCCCGCCGACCACTTGCCGTGAAGCATTCCGGCCGGAGTGTCGAGACGAACAAACGCCGACGCCGTCAGCAAGACCCAGACCAGCACCCAGACCGACCACAAAATATTCGGGTATCTGGCCGGCCGGGTGGCAAGGCGGCTTTTGGCGATCTGCATCGTATCGCGAAAGTTGTCGAGCGACCGGCGCCCTATGCCAAGGAGCAGGCTCGAAACGGGCGGGCGTGATTTCACCAGCATAGGAAATTCGACCCCATTGTTGCCGTCATGGGCATCGGCGAGCCGTCACTGGCTTACACGATAGAGGCCGAGCGACAGTTTGTCTCCCGACGAATAGTTGAGGCCATCGACCTCGGCAACGCGGCTCGCCGACTTGCCTTGCGCCTCCAACAGGCCATTCAGCTTCTGCTCGTCGCCGATTTGTGCCAGCGCCAGCGCGCAGGCCGGATCGCCGAGCAGATGCTTGGCGACGCCATCGACATCGGTCAGGACGGTCTTGGTGCCGACCAGGAACACCAGGCTCGGCTCGTGATATTCCGCTGAGGCGAGCACCGTGGTGTCGCAAGGCCTGTTGGCCTGGACTGCCGCCTCGATCGCCGGGCTCAGCCAGATCGGCTTCAGCGAAGGCGCGATGACGCCGAACAACAGCCCATAGGTAATGCCGGCGCAAACCGCGATGGCGCCGATGCGGGAGAGCGGCACTTGCAGCTGTCGCGAAAAAGCGAAATACCCTGCCGCCAGCGCCGCCGCGGCGGCCGGGATGCTCCACCAGGAAAAGGAGCCGGTGAGATAGATCGGCGCTCCGACGCAGACCGCCGCCAGGCCAAGGCTGACCACGACAAGACCGAATGCGGTCGACCACCACAACCAGTCCTGCCAGCGCCTGAGCGGCGCATTGGCCTCCTGCGGCGACAATGTCAGCAGCCAGCCAATCAGCAGCGCCATGCCGGGATAGGCCGGCAGGACATAGTGCGGCAGCTTGGTCGGGATCAGCTCGAACACCAGCCAGAACGGAATATACCAGGCGAGGCAGAAACGCAGCCGGGGATCGTCGCGCAGACGGTTGAGGGCCTGGAGCCCGGCGCCGACCGCGATCAGGCCGAACGGCCACATGAACAAGGAATAGGTCAGCATGTAGAAACCGGGCGGCAGGCCGTGCGATTCCTCGCCCGAGGCGACCTTGGCCATCATGTCCTTGCCGACGGCATCGCTGAGAAAGGTGCCGCCGCTCTTCCAGGTGATGAGGGCAACCCAGGGCAACACGATGAGCGCCACCAGAGCGACACCGCGCACGAGCTTCAGCTTCAGGAGCCAGCGCCAGTCGCGCTCGAAGGCAAACAGGGCGGCGACCGTGAGCAACGACAACAGCGGAGCCACCGGCCCCTTGATAAGAATTCCAAGGCCTTGAGCGGCCCAGAAAATCCACGGCAGATGGGCGGCTACCGGTTCGTTGCGGCGCGCTGCCAGATAGATCTGGGCGAGCGCGCCTTGCGCCGCCACGCAGCAGGCCAGCAGCATGGCGTCGGTCTTGGCGTCACGGCCCTCGAAGGCGGTGGCGAAGATCGCCGCCATCATCAGGCCGGCGGCGAGACCGGCATTGGCCCCGAACAGCTTGGTGCCCGTCCAGGCGATGCCGACGACGGCCAAGGCAATGCCAAGCATGGAGACGAGGCGGTAGACCCAGATCGGCGCCGCCGCCCCCTCGCCGCTCAGCGCCACGGCCGCCGATTGCAGCCAGTAGATGCCGATCGGCTTCTTGTAGCGCGAGGCATCCTGAAAACGGATGTCGACATAGTCGGAGGTTTCGACCATCTGCTTGGTAGCCTGGACAAAACGGGATTCGTCGCGGTCGATGGGTGGAAGGCTCGCCAGTCCACTGAACGTCATCAGCACGCTGAACAGAAAGAGAAAGAGATAGTTCCTGTTCATCGCGGAGCTTTCCGGATCTGATCTGCGGGATGGCCCCGTCGCGGCGCCTCAGGCCCTGCCCTGCGCGGCGCCTCAATACGCCAGCCCAAACGACGAAGCAAGGATTCGCAACGCCATCCGCGCGGGCTGCAAACCGGAAACCACTTTTGCTGATCGCTGGACCTTTGTCTGGCGCGATCAGTCGCAAAACCGGAAACCACTTTTGCTGATCGCGCTTGGATGCTAAACGCCCGCGTTC
>NZ_RZPI01000782.1:0-2435 GCF_003998715.1 Mesorhizobium sp. M7A.F.Ca.CA.002.15.2.1 | reverse complement strand
CCCAGCTCGCCGAGACGCATGAGCCCGGCGAATTCGAAGCCGCGATCACAGCGCTTGCCAAGAGTGGCGCGAAAATCGCGCTCGACCCGGTGCTGGCGGCTGACCGGCTGCGCATGCTGGTCGAGGACAATGGCGGCGCCGTCATTGCAGCAGCAGATCCTGCCCGAATCCCGCGCGCCACCAAGAACCAGGCCGAGATCAACGGCTCGCGCGCCGCGCATCGGCGTGACGGTGCGGCCGTGGCGAAATTGCTGTGCTGGCTGGAGCGGCAAAAACCCGGCTCGCTCGACGAGATCGCTGTCGTCACCAGGCTGGAGGAACAGCGCCGGCGGACCGGCGAGGAAACCCAGATGCCGCTGCGCGACGTCTCCTTCGACACCATTTCGGGCGCCGGCCCGAACGGCGCCATCATGCATTACCGCGTGTCGCGCGCCACCAGCCGCAAGCTGCAGGCCGGCGAGCTGTTCCTGCTCGATTCCGGCGCGCAGTATCAGGACGGCACCACCGACATCACCCGCACCGTGCCGATCGGCCAGCCGACGCAGGAGATGCGCGAACGCTTCACCCTGGTGCTGAAAGGCATGATCGGCATTTCCACCTTGCGCTTTCCCGCCGGCACGCGCGGCTCCGAGATCGATGCCGTCGCGCGCATGGCGCTGTGGAAGCACGGCTGCGACTTCGCCCACGGCACCGGCCATGGCGTCGGCTCGTATCTGGCCGTGCATGAAGGCCCGCAGCGTATCGCCCGCACCGGCACCGAAAAGCTGCTCGAAGGCATGATGCTGTCCAACGAGCCCGGCTACTACAAGGAAGGCTCCTACGGCATCCGCATCGAGAACCTGATCCTGGTGACGCCGGCGCAAGAGATCGAGGGCGGCGACATCGCCATGCACGGCTTCGAGACGCTGACGCTGGCGCCGATCGATACCAGGCTGGTGCAGTCGGACCTTCTGACGCGTGACGAGCTGCATTGGCTGGACTCGTACCACGCGCGCGTGCTGGCCGAGATCGGCCCGATGCTCGACGGCGAAACGCTGGCCTGGCTGGAGAAGGCCACCGCGCCGCTGCCGCACGACGCGAAGATTTGATTTTTCTGAGGCGCCGAGGGCGTGTCGAGATTCAGGTCAGGACGAGCGAAAACGATGGGTTCCGTGAACCGGAGCGAAGCGTACTTTTGGGTACGTGAGCTCAGTTCTACCGCGACGCGGTAGAACGGGGAAGCGCAGGAAGCCGCCGTTTGCAGGCCGTCATCACCTGAATATCGATACGCCCTACCCGACGAACTGCCGCGCCACGATCAATACCGCCGCGCCCGCCAAAAACATCGCCATCAACCCACCGCGCAGCGAAACCACGGCGGTGACCACCAGTGCGGCCCATTCCGCCGGGCCGGCGTTCAACAGCTCGGGCGCTACCAGCGTCGTCAGCACCGCCGCCGGCACGGCATTGAGGCCGGCCTCGACGCGGGGATGGATGGTATCGAAGCGCGATATCACCAGGTGCCCGCCGATGCGCGTCAGATAGGTCGCGATTGCGCCGGCGATAATGATCCAGAAGGTCGTGCTCATGGCCGTGCCTTTACGCCGCTATGGTGGGGAGGCAGGATGACCGCCAGCAGCACACCGGCAACAGCGCCAATCGAGACATGCCAGGGCGAGCCCACGGTCTTGTAGGCGATGATGGAGGCGGCAGCGCTGGCAATGACCACCGGCAGCCACAGAGGCCGCTTGCGGAAGCCCAGCACGAGACCGAGGAAATAGATCGGCAGCAGGAAATCGATGCCCAGCGCGTGCGTGTCGGGGATCAGCTTGCCGAACAGCGCGCCAAGCGCGCTTTCGAGGATCCAGAACAGATAGACAGGCAAGCCAAGTCCCAGATACCAGGCAAAGCCGACCGTCCGGCCCGATTGCGCCCGCGCTTCGGCCACCGCGAATTGCGGATCGGTCAGGATGAAATAACCAAGCGCCTGCTGGATGAGGGGCCAGTGCGCGATGCGCCGGCCGATGCCGGCGGAATAGAGCACGTGGCGGAAATTGACGGCGAAGATCGACAGGACGATCAGCCACGGCGCCACATGCTGGCCGAACAGCTGGATGCCGACCATCTGGCTGGCGCCGCCATAGACCAGCGCACTCATCAGAAAGGCTTCCAGGACCGAGAAGCCATTGTCCACGGCGAGCGCGCCGAACAGCACCGCAAAGGGCGCCGAGGCCACCACCACAGGCATCGACAGCCGCACGCCTTGCCAGAAATCGCTTCTGTCGCCGCTCTCGGAAATTACGTCCGTCGCCATCAACCACTCCTGATGCATGTCGCCCAAAAGGGGGATAACGACATGCACAACAACAAGGGAAGCGCGGTATGTAGGTGGCGCGGCTTGCCGTGTCACACGAATTCGCTTGAGCCAAACGATCAGCGGAAATGATCGCGGGATC
>NZ_RZPI01000781.1:0-2441 GCF_003998715.1 Mesorhizobium sp. M7A.F.Ca.CA.002.15.2.1 | reverse complement strand
GTGTCCGGCTGCGGCTCGCTGGTCGAGCGCGACACCCAAGGCGTCGTGCTGTTCGATATTGGCGGCGGTTCGTCGGAAATCGCGCTCATCGATCTCGCCGGCCGCCGTTCGCCGAGGTTGGCCAATCATATCGTGTCGTGGACGTCGCTGCCGGTCGGCGTCGTCTCGCTGGCCGAGCGCTTTGGCGGCCGCACGGTGACGCGCGAGATCTTCGCCGCCATGGTCGATGACGTTGCCGGCCGGCTGGCCAGCTTCGACGGTCGCGATCGGCTGAGCCATCTCAAGGCCAGCCCGAATTTCCATCTGCTGGGCACGTCCGGAACGGTGACGACGCTGGCCGGTGTCCACCTTGAACTCGAGCGCTATGATCGCCGCCGTGTCGACGGGCTGTGGATGGACCGCGACAGCGTCGACCGCATGGTCGAAAGACTGGTTGGCTGGGATTTCCAGCAGCGCTGCGCCAACCCTTGCATCGGTGCCGATCGCGCCGATCTGGTACTGGCCGGCTGTGCTATCCTCGAAGCGATCCGCGCCGTATGGCCGTCCGAGCGGTTGCGGGTCGCCGATCGTGGCCTGCGCGAAGGTATTTTGAGCGAATTGATGGCCGATGATGGCGTCTGGCGCAACGATGGGCGTGGCAGAGCGTGAACAGTCGACCCCCACTCCGTCGAGCTACGCTCGACACCTCTCCCCCGATCGACGGGGAGAGGAAAGGCGTGAACTTATGCAGGCTGGCTCCCTTCCTCTCCCTCCGGAGGGGGGAGAGGTGGCTCGGCGAAGCCGAGACGGAGTGGGGGAAGCCCTTCACGAAACGCGCAGACGTCGAAAAATGAGCACAACTCGACGAGCGAGAAAACCCGGACCAGAAATCAGGCAATGACCAAGAAACCGGAAAAACCAGGATCCGCCAGCATTCGCGTGCTGAAGACGCGGATCAAGAAGAAGAGCGGGCTGAAGGAATCGTCGCGCCGTTGGCTGCAGCGCCACATCAACGATCCCTATGTCCAGCGCTCCAAGGCCGACGGCTATCGCTCACGCGCGGCCTATAAGCTGATCGAGATCGACGACAAGCATCATCTGTTGAAACCCGGCATGAAGGTGATCGACCTCGGTGCCGCCCCCGGCGGCTGGTGCCAGGTCGCCGCCGCGCGGACGAAATCGACGGCCGACAAGCCGCATGTCATCGGCATCGATTATCTCGAAATGGACGCCGTGCCCGGCGCACCGGTGCTGCTGATGGATTTCCTCGATCCGCAGGCGCCGCAGAAGCTGGCCGAGGCGCTGGGTGGGGATCCCGATATCGTGTTGTCCGACATGGCGGCACCGACCACCGGCCACAAGCGGACCGACCATATCCGCACCATGCATCTGTGCGAGGTGGCGGCCGATTTCGCGCTGTCGGTGCTGAAGCCAGGCGGGCACTTCCTTGCCAAGACCTTCCAGGGCGGCGCCGAAAACGAACTGCTCTCCATGCTCAAGAAGAATTTCCGCTCGGTCCATCACGTCAAGCCGCCGGCGTCGCGGGATGAATCGGTCGAGCTTTATTTGCTGGCCAAGGATTTCAAAGGGCGAGATCTTCCTTCTCCCCTGGGAGAAGGTGTCGCCGAAGGCGACGGATGAGCTCCAGGGAGCGCCAACGTTTCACTCCGCTGGAACACCCCTCATCCGTCTCGGCGCTTTCGCGCCGATCCACCTTCTCCCACAGGGGAGAAGGCAAGAGGGAACTACTTCCCCGCCGTGCTCGTTTCCAGCGTCTTGGGTGTGGTCAGGCGGCCGTGGCCGGAGATGGCGTTGCCGGCATCGGGCGCCAGCCGCATGAACGACAGCGACGCGGCGGCGGAAATCGCCGCGACGACGAAAAACGCGGTGTGGAAATCCGCCAGCGTCAGTGACCTGTCGTGCAGGCTCGTGGACACCTCCAGGATTCCGCCGGCCAGCGCCACGCCGAGCGCGACCGACAACTGCTGGAACACCGCCGTGATCGGTGTCGCCTTGCTGGTGTCTTCAGCCGAAACCTCGGCATAGGCGAGCGCATTGACGCCGGTGAAGAACATCGAGCGGATGAAGCCGCCGACGAGCAGCATGGCCAGCATCAAGAGATAGGGTGTGTCGGGTGTGAACAGGCCGTTGATGGCGATCGAGGCGGCGGCGACCAGAGAACCGACAACCAGGACGCGGCGGAAGCCGGCGACGCGGAAGATCAGCGCGGTGACAAACTTCATCCCGATGGCGCCGATCGCCGAGACGAAGGTGATCATGCCGGACTGGAACGGCGTCAGCCCAAAACCGATCTGGAACATCAGCGGCAGCAGGAACGGCACGGCACCAATGCCGATGCGGAACAGTCCGCCGCCAAGCACCGAGGAGCGGAACACCTGGTTGCGGAACAATTCGAGCGCCAGCAAGGGATTTTTGGCGCGCCGCGCGTGCAGCAGATAGAG
>NZ_RZPI01000780.1:0-2442 GCF_003998715.1 Mesorhizobium sp. M7A.F.Ca.CA.002.15.2.1 | reverse complement strand
GCGTACGGTAGCGCATGTCCGATCGAACCTCAGGGTTGTGCTGGCTCGTTGGTGCGCCGGCCGTAGCGGTTGGGTCCAGGCTGCCCCGGAAACAGGCACAACACAAGGAAGGCCACGATCGAGACCACCGGCACGAACAGGATCAGCGCCGCAATGCCCGGCTTGTCCAAATCGTGCAGCCGCTTGACCGCCAGGGCAATGTTCGACCACAGCGAGGCGATGAAGGCGACGAAGAAGATGAACGACCACATGTTGCTCTCGGCCGAACCTTCCGGCACCAGCGTGAAGCGGTAGAGCGGGAAGGCCTGGATGATAGCGACGAGCAACCCGCCAAGAAAATAGGCCGCGCGACTGACGCGGCCCGAGGTTTTGAAGAAAAGCCAGGTGAGATCTGATCTGTCAGGCAAGCGGGTCCGGTCCATATTGATTGGCGCCCCTGGCGCCTTCGAGAATGCCGCATTCCACCAGAAACCAGATCGGGCCGATCAATGGCACCAGCATGATCAGGCTCCACCAGCCCGACTTGCCGCGATCATGCCAGCGCTTGGCGTAGACTGCGAGTGCGAAATAGATCGAGGCCAGAGCGATGAGAATGCCGATGATGCCGATCTGGGCGCCACTGGCCGTGGTGATGCGTGTACCGAGGATCGCATCGAGAATAAAGGCAACGATGCCAATGACGATGAAAACGCCAATCGCGGCCCAGAACTTGCCACGGTTGATGCGACCGTCAAAACTTGTGAGCAGATACTTCCAGTCCATGTCACCCCTCCATGATGAACCCGCGCGACCGATTGTCGCGCCGGCGGAAGGTGCGCCCGCTTTGCGCAAAGATCAATCGCGCAGCAATTCGTTGATCGAGGTCTTGGACCTGGTTTTGGCGTCGACGCGCTTGACGATGACGGCGCAGTAGAGGCTCGGACCCGGCTCGCCGTTCGGAAAGGGCTTGCCCGGCATCGCTCCGGCGACGACGACGGAATTCGGCGGCACTTCGCCATAGAAAATCTCGCCGGTAGCGCGGTCGACGATCTTGGTCGACTGGCCGATGAAGACGCCCATGCCGAGCACCGAGCCTTCGCGCACGATGCAGCCCTCGACCACTTCCGAGCGCGCGCCGATGAAGCAATTGTCCTCGATGATGGTCGGACCTGCCTGCATCGGCTCCAGCACGCCGCCGATGCCGACGCCGCCGGAAAGATGCACGTTCTTGCCGATCTGGGCACAGGAGCCTACCCCGACCCAGGTGTCGATCATGGTGCCTGTATCGACATAGGCGCCGACATTGACGAAGGACGGCATCAGCACGGCGCCCGGCGCGATATAGGCCGAGCGACGCACGATCGACCCCGGCACGGCGCGAAAGCCCTCCTTTTCGAAATCGACAGCGCCCCAGCCATCGAACTTCGACGGCACCTTGTCCCACCACGTCGCTTCGCCGGGACCACCCTTGATGATCTCCATCGGGTTGAGCCGGAAGGACAAAAGCACGGCCTTCTTCAGCCACTGGTTGACATGCCACTTGCCGTCGGCCTGCCGCTCGGCGACGCGGACGGCGCCGCGGTCGAGCAGGTCAAGCGCCGACTGGATGGCATCGCGCGTTTCGCCGCGCGTCGCAGTCGAAATCGCATCGCGTTCCTCGAAGGCCTTCTCGATGGTCTTTTCGAGGCTCGCCAGATCGGGCTTCGACATGAATTCGCTCCATTACCAAGCTGTTAAGGGACTGAGCCTTAACCTGTTTTGAAAGTCGCGCGGACCCTATGTTAAGGCTTAATGGGGGTCAATCGCGTGTGCGTCACGGGACGGCGCAGTTAAGGGAATTGGACGGGTAGTTATGACTCCTATGGAAAAGGCGGGGTGGACGCCGCTGCCGCATTCGGACGAGGATCTGGAGCGGTCGAAGAGCGTGCCTGACACGCCGCAGACGCGTGCCGAAACCTACCGGCTCGCCTGGAACGATCCCGACTTCATGACGCGGCGCGAGTTGCGCGCGGTCAGGCTGCAACTCGAACTCCTGAAACCGGAAATGATCCTAGCCGAACGCGGCATCCGCTCGACGGTGATCCTGTTCGGCGGTGCGCGCCTGCCGGAACCCGGCGGCGAGGCCTGGGCGGCCAAGAACGAGACGCAGAAGAAGAACCTCGAAGAGAACAGCAAATACTACGAGGAAGCGCGCAAATTCGCCCGCCTCTGCTCGCAGCAATCGGCTACCTCCTATTACCGCGAATATGTCGTGGTGACCGGCGGCGGGCCTGGCGTGATGGAAGCGGGAAACCGCGGCGCCGACGATGTCGGCGCGCCGTCGATAGGCCTCAACATCGTCTTGCCGCACGAGCAGGCGCCGAACATCTATGTGACGCCGGAGCTCTGTTTCAACTTCCATTATTTCGCTATCCGCAAGATGCATTTCGTCATGCGCGCCAAGGCGGTCGCGGTGTTTCCGGG